>CAZKTB010000085.1:0-6269 GCA_964555485.1 uncultured Thiopseudomonas sp.
CACTGTTCTGCAGCTATCCGTGCCTGGCAGAATATTCCCGTAGCCAGCTGGCTGTTACTGGGGGGGCGTTGCGCCTCCTGCAAGGGGCGCATCAGTGTGCGTTATCCACTGGTAGAGCTGGCCAGTGGTCTGCTGTCGGTGCTGGTGGCCTGGCAATTTGGCTGTACCTTGCAGGGACTGGCCATGCTGGTACTGACCTGGGGGCTGCTGGCGCTCAGTCTGATCGATGCCGATCACCAGCTGTTGCCCGATGTGCTGGTGCTGCCACTGTTGTGGCTGGGGCTGCTGCTGAACAGTTCTGGCCTGTTTGTCAGCCTGCAGGATGCGGTATTCGGTGCAGCTTTTGGTTACCTGTCGCTATGGTCGGTTTTCTGGCTGTTCAAGCTGGTTACCGGCAAGGACGGCATGGGCTATGGCGACTTCAAGCTGTTGGCCATGCTGGGAGCCTGGGGCGGCTGGCAGGTGTTGCCGTTGACCATTCTTCTGTCATCGGTGGTGGGTGCGGTGCTGGGTGTGATCATTCTGCGTTTGCAGCGTCAGGGCCTGGCGCAACCTCTGCCATTTGGGCCCTATCTGGCCATTGCCGGCTGGATCGCCATCATCTGGGGTGAGCAGATCACCAGCAGTTATCTGCAATTTGCCGGATTTTGAGCCTGTCTTGGTGCAGGCTAGTGTGAACCCCATCACGGTTTTGCAATAAAACCGGATGCTCTCCAAAAGCGAACTAGAGTCACTGGTGCTTCATGCAAAAGCGGCTTTCGGCCTTGCAGAAGCATATGGAGTGACCGGCGCTTTTGACGCCGGACACCAGACTGACAAGGAGAGCATCATGATGAAAAAGAAACTGGTTCCGTTGCTGTTTGCCTCGCTGGCCGCATTGCCGCTGGCATTGCCGGTGCAGGCACAAACCGAGGCACCAGCCGCAGCGATGGCCGCAGTCACAGCCAAGGTCAATATCAATACCGCGGATGTCGATACCCTGAGCAGGGAGCTCAAGGGCATCGGACCTTCCAAGGCCAGGGCCATTATCGATTACCGGGAACAGCAGGGAGCCTTTGTTACGGTAGACGAATTGCTGGAGGTGAAGGGAATCGGACTGGCTACGCTGGACCGGATTCGTCATCAGCTGACGGTCGAATAAGCCGGATTGCTGTTACAAGAGCCCTGACTGTCTGACAGTCGGGGCTTTTTGTTGTCTGAACAGCAGCAAACAGGTGCGGTTTTTCGTTGCCGAATCTTATACACTACCTGACTTGTTTCAGTGGCCTGGGCAGTATGAAAAATGCCGGGCAGGCCGGTACAACGTAGAGGTAGACATGAAGCAGCTTCAGGCAGCATTGCTGGGCGGGATCATCCTGCTGGCATCCCAGGCGGTGTGGTCCGCGCCGGTTACAGGCCTGTATCAGGTACGTGAACCCCTTGTTCAGGGGAGTGGCGACGATCGTGCGGAAGCGTTTTCACGGGCTTTCGGCACGCTCATGCAGCGCTTGACCGGAACTGCTGATAGCGCCCGCGTCGGCGCACTGGCAACACATAGTGCCAGCCCGCAAAACCTGGCGCTGGGCTATACCTACCAGGAAGACGAGTTGCAGGTCAGCTTTGATCCGGCCAGTGTGATGCAGGCCCTGCGCGAGGCCGAGGTGCCGGTTTGGGGTGTTGATCGCCCGGTGCTGCTGCTGTGGTGGGTGCAGGATGGACTGCAAGGCCGGCAGTTGCTGGGAGATGGCCAGAACCGCTCGTTGAACCTGCAGCAGGCGGCGCTGCATCGTGGTTTGCCGGTACGCTTTCCGCTTGCCGATCTGAGCGAGCAGGTCAGGGCGGATCATGGCTGGAACAGCACGAACGAGGTGCAGCTGCAGGAGCTGTTGCAGCGTTATGCCGGCGATGCCCTGCTGGTGGTTGAGACTCAAGAAGCTGCTGATGGCATGACTGGAAGCTGGCAGTTGCTGGGTAGCAGCCTGCAGCTCAAGGGCAGCCTTGCCGGCGATAATCCGGTCGATGCTGCCGACGGTCTGTTCCAGCAGCTGGCAAAGGAATTGGCACGAGAGTATGCCGTAGTGCCCGGTCAGGGTGAGCGTCTGCAGGTACGTCTGCAGGGGCTTGATCTGGATGGCCTGCTGGCCGCGGAAAAGGCGCTGCAGGTATTTGACGGACAACTGGTCAGCCTGCAGGGCGACCAGGCTGTCTGGCAGGTGACTGCCTTGCCTGAACAGCTGCGCAGCCAGCTGGCCCTGTATCAGTTCCGCGAGCAGCCACAAGGGATTGCATTTGATGCTCAGCCGGATGCTCCGGCTGAGCTGTTGTTTGTACGCTGACAGTCGCCATGACCTTCATCTCTACCCTGAAAACCTGGTGGTCGTGGCTGGCAGTGTTGCTGATAACCCTGCTGGTCTATGCGCTGATGCCGGTGCTGACGCCGTTCTTGCTCAGCGCTTTGCTTGCCTACGTGGGCAATCCTCTGGTCGAGCGGTTGCAGCGCTGGCACCTGTCGCGTACCTGGGCGGTGGTCATTGTTTTTCTTGTTTTGGCCGGTTTGCTGGTACTGATGTTTTTGGTGCTGGTGCCTATGCTGGGACGCCAGCTGGCTGACCTCTATGCACTGACTCCACAGCTGCTGGACTGGCTGCAGCAGGTCCTGCTGCCCTGGTTGCAGCAGACCTTCGGTCTGGAAGAGGACGTCTGGCAACTGGATCAGCTCAAGCAAGGGCTGGGCAGTCAGCTGGGCAAGACTCCGGATCTGGCCAGCATGCTGCTGGGCCTGTTGGGCAGCTCGGGCATGGCGCTTGCCAGCTGGCTGGCCAACCTGTTTTTGGTGCCTGTGGTGACTTTTTATCTGTTGCGTGACTGGCGGTTTATTGTCGACAAACTCCAGGTACTGCTGCCGCGCCGACAGGAACCGTTGGTGGTGCGCATGGTTGGTGAGTGTCACGAGGTGCTGGGTGCTTTCATGCGTGGCCAGCTGCTGGTGATGCTGGCGCTGGCGATTGTCTATGCGCTGGGCCTGATGCTGCTGGGTCTCAAGCTCGGCCTGCTGATCGGGGTGCTGGCCGGCCTGGCCAGCATAGTGCCCTATATGGGCTTCATTGTCGGTATCGGCATCGCGCTGGTGGCAGGCTTCTTCCAGTTCGGTCTGGACTTCCTGATGCTTGGCGGCATCGTCGGAGTATTCCTGGTTGGCCAGGTGCTGGAGTCGGTTGCGCTGACTCCCATGCTGGTCGGTGACCGTATCGGCCTGCATCCGGTGGCGGTGATGTTTGCCATTCTTGCCGGTGGCCAGCTGTTCGGCTTTACCGGTGTGCTGCTGGCTTTGCCGGTGGCTGCAGTACTGATGGTTTGGCTGCGCTACCTGTATCAGCGCTATCAGGCTTCCGATTTGTATCAGCAGAGATGACATGACACAGGTTCAACAACCAGTACAGTTGCCGCTGGGCATTCGCCTGCGGGATGACGCAACCTTTGCCAACTACTATGCGGGTGCCAATGCGGCAGCGCAGGGCTATGTCGAACGGGCCTGCCATGCGCAGGAAAGCTGGGTGGACAGTTTCATCTGGCTGTGGGGCAAGCCGGGCTCCGGGCGCAGTCACCTGTTGCAGGCGGCCTGCCTGCGTGCCGAGGAGCAGGGCATGCGGGTGCTTTACCTGCCACTGCAGGAATGTCTGGAATATGGCCCCGAAATGCTTGACGGTGTCGAGTACTGCGATCTTGTAGCGCTGGATGATGTCCACCTGATTGCCGGCCGGGCAGACTGGGAGCAGGCACTGTTTCATGCGTTTAACCGCTTGCGTGATGCCGGCGGGCGTTTGCTGACCAGTGCCGACCGTGCACCCCGTGAAGTGGCTATCGAGCTTCCCGACTTGCACTCAAGATTCAACCTGGCTCTGGTGTTTCATTTGCAGGAGCTGGACGACGAGGAAAAACTGCGCGCCCTGCAGCTGCGTGCCTCCAGACGGGGGCTGTTCCTGTCCGACGAGGTGGGACGGTTTTTGCTGGCCCGCCTGACTCGCAGCATGGATGCGTTGTTTGCCGCCCTCGAGTTGCTTGACCAGGCATCCTTGCAGGCGCAACGCAAGCTGACCATCCCTTTTGTCAAAGATGTGCTGTTTGGCGATAATGACCGGCCTTGAGGTGTAACAGTCAAGGCTGACGTGGCGAAGAGCCATATCAGTCCGGCTGTTGCGCGGATAAAAACTTTATAGTGAGTCAGCATGACTGATACTGCAAAAGAGACATCCCGGGAGACGCTGTCCGGCGTCAAGATCTATTTTCGCCTGTTGCGCTATGTCAGGCCCTATATCGGTTATTTCAGCCTGAGTATCCTGGGCTATCTGATCTTCGCCTCTACCCAGCCGATGCTGGGTTATATCCTCAAATACTTTGTTGACGGCCTGACCAATCCTGAAGCGGTTCTGTTCCCCAATGTGGCCTGGTTGTCGGAACTGCGTCTGGTGCAGGCGGTACCGCTGCTGATTGTGCTGATTGCCTTCTGGCAGGGCGTGGGTTCGTTCCTCGGCAACTTCTTTCTGGCCAAAACTTCGCTCGGGCTGGTGCATGATTTGCGGGTGCAGCTGTTCAACAACCTGCTGACTCTGCCCAACAGCTATTTTGACCATCATAACTCCGGTCACCTGATTTCCCGCATCACCTATAACGTCACCATGGTCACTGGTGCCGCCACTGAGGCAATCAAGGTAGTGGTGCGCGAAGGCATGACGGTGGTATTCCTGTTTAGCATGCTGCTGTGGATGAACTGGAAGCTGACACTGGTGATGGTGGCGATCCTGCCGGTAATTGCGCTGATGGTGAACAGTGCCAGCAAGAAATTCCGCAAGCAGAGCAAGAAAATCCAGGCGGCCATGGGCGATGTCACCCACGTGGCCTCCGAGGCGATCCAGGGCCATCGTGTGGTACGCAGCTTTGGTGGCGAAAGCTATGAGAAGGACAGGTTTCTGGATGCCAGCACGCAGAACACCAAGCGTCAGCTGAAAATGGTCAAGACCACTTCGGTGTATACGCCGTCACTGCAGCTGGTGATCTATTCGGCCATGTCGGTGTTGCTGTTTCTGGTGCTCTGGCTGCGTGGCGATGCCTCGCCGGGTGATCTGGTTGCCTACATCACGCTGGCCGGCCTGCTGCCCAAGCCGATCCGCCAGTTGTCCGAAGTGAGCTCGACCATCCAGCGCGGTGTGGCCGGTGCGGAAAGTATTTTCGAGCAGCTGGACGAACCGCAGGAAGTGGATACAGGCACGCAGCAGTTGCAGCAGGTGCAAGGCCGGCTGGAAGTGCGCAACCTGAGTTTTGTCTATCCGCAAACCGACAAGAAGGTGCTGGATGACATCAGTTTTGTCGCTGAACCGGGCCAGATGGTGGCGCTGGTCGGGCGTTCGGGCAGTGGCAAGTCGACACTGGCCAACCTGATTCCGCGTTTTTATGACCACAGCGATGGCGAGATATTGCTCGACGGCGTCGAGATCGGTCAGTTGCCATTGCAGACATTGCGCCGTCACATTGCACTGGTGACCCAGCAGGTTTCGCTGTTCAACGATACCGTTTTCAACAACATCGCCTATGGTGATCTGGCCAACAAGACTGAAGACGAGGTACGGGCTGCTGCCGAAGCCGCTTTTGCCGCCGAGTTCATCGAGCGCATGCCCAACAGCTATCAGACCCTGGTTGGCGAGAATGGTGTGTTGTTGTCCGGTGGTCAGCGCCAGCGTCTGGCGATTGCCCGGGCACTGCTCAAGGATGCGCCCTTGCTGATTCTGGACGAGGCCACCTCGGCGCTGGATACCGAGTCCGAACGCCACATCCAGGCGGCACTGGAGCATGCAGTACAGGGCCGCACCACCTTGGTGATCGCCCACCGTCTGAGTACCATCGAACGCGCCGACCTGATTCTGGTGATGGATCAGGGGCAGATTGTCGAGCGTGGTACCCACACGCAACTGCTGGCTGAAAATGGCTACTATGCCCGCCTGCACGCCACCCAGTTTGAAGAGCTGGCGGAGGAAGGTGATGAGTGAGCAGCCGTATCAGGTAGAGGATCTGCTGTACCTGATGGCCCGCTTGCGTGACCCGCAAAGCGGTTGCCCCTGGGATCTGGAGCAGGACTACCGCAGCATAGTGCCGCACACGCTGGAAGAGGCCTATGAAGTGGCCGATGCCATCGAGCGTGAAGCTTGGGACGAACTGCCCGGCGAGCTGGGCGATTTGCTGTTTCAGGTGGTGTATTACGCACAGTTTGGCCAGGAGCAGGAGCGTTTCGATTTTGC
>CAZKTB010000086.1:0-6194 GCA_964555485.1 uncultured Thiopseudomonas sp.
ACCTGCGACCATCCGCTTAGAAGGCGGATGCTCTATCCAGCTGAGCTACGGGCGCCTGGTTATTGCTAACTAGGGCTTGAGTCATGATCCTGTGGATCTGTGTCTCGTAACCAGCTTTACAGGCTGTGCTAGGCAAGCGGGGCGCATGTTAGCCATATCCTGGAGCAGAGTCAAGCCCAAAAGGAATTCTTCTGCCAGAACGGGCAAAAAACCGGCTGTCACTTTGCGCAAACTGCAGGTCATGCGAGAATACCGCATCTTTTTTATCTGTAATGGTATGTCTGTTCATGGCTGCACAACTTATCGATGGCAAGGCAATCGCTGCCAACATTCGTCGGGATATTGCCCAGTCTGTTGAAAATCATGTTGCCGCTGGGCGCCGGGCGCCCAGCCTGGCAGTGATTCTGGTCGGCACCGATCCGGCTTCCCAGGTCTATGTGGCGCACAAGCGCAAGGATTGCGAGCAGGTCGGCATCCAGTCGATCGCCCATGATTTGCCGGAAACCACTACCCAGCAAGAGCTGACCGATCTGATTGACAGCCTGAATGCCAATGACGAGGTGGACGGCATCCTGCTGCAGCTGCCACTGCCGGATCATCTGGATGCGTCGCCATTGCTGGAGCGCATTGATCCGCACAAGGACGTTGACGGCTTTCACCCCTACAACCTTGGCCGCCTGGCCCAGCGCATGCCGATGCTACGCCCGTGCACACCCATGGGCATCATCACCTTGCTGAACAGCACTGGTGTCGATCTGCACGGTCTGGATGCGGTGGTAGTAGGGGCATCCAATATTGTCGGCCGGCCGATGGCGCTGGAGCTGCTGCTGGCCGGTTGCACCACGACCGTTACCCACAGGTTCACCAAAAATCTGGAAGAACACGTACGCCGTGCCGATCTGGTGGTGGTTGCCGTGGGTATTCCGGATCTGGTCAAGGGCGAGTGGATCAAGCCGGGCGCCATCGTGATCGATGTCGGCATCAACCGCACCGCCAGCGGCAAGCTGATTGGCGACGTGGGTTTTGATGCGGCAGTTGAGCGCGCGGCCTGGATCACTCCGGTGCCTGGTGGAGTGGGTCCCATGACCCGTGCCGGCCTGCTGGAAAATACCTTGCAGGCCTACGAGGCCAGACAGTAAAGCCAGGTGACAGACACAGAAAACCGGGGAATTTCCCCGGTTTTTTATTGTGTGGCACAACAGCCGGAGCAACTCCGGCTGCGGGCTGGCTTATACCGTCCGTGAGAAACGGCCTTGCTGGTTGCCGCCAAGGTAGGCATCAAACGCCATGGCCACGTTGCGCATCATCAGGTTGCCCTGGGGCAGCAGGATGATGTCGTTATCGGTGATTTCCACCAGCTTGTCGGCCACCGGCTCCTGCAGTTTCTCGAAGGCGTCGGCGAAGTATTCACGGAAGTTGACGCCGTGGGCTTTCTCGATATCCGGCATGTGGATGCGTTCGTGACACATCAGCGAGCTGATCACATCGCGGCGGATGCGGTCATCCTCGTTCAGCTCGTAGCCACGGTGCAGCGGCAGCTTGTTCTCGCGCAGCATGCTGTAGTACAGCGACAGCTCCTTGACGTTCTGGCTGTAGGTATCGGCGATCTTGCCGATGGAGGATGAGCCCAGGCCAATGATGTCGCAGTCGGCATGGGTCGAGTAGCCCTGGAAGTTGCGCTGCAGGGTACCTTCGTTGCGGGCGATGACCAGTTCGTCGTCGGGCAGGGCGAAGTGGTCCATGCCGATATACACATAGCCGGCGCTGCACAGGCGGTTGATGGTCAGCTCCAGCAGCTCCAGCTTGCGCTCGGGGGGCGGCATGTGCTCCGGCTTGATCAGGCGCTGGGCACGCACCAGATGTGGCAGGTGGGCGTAGCTGTAGGCGGAGATGCGCTCCGGGCGCAACGCGATGATCTTGTCCAGCGTGGTGTTGAAACTCTCGACTGTCTGCAGCGGCAGGCCGTAGATCAGGTCGACGCTGGTGGCACGGAAGCCGTACTCGCGAGCGGCGTAAATCAGTGAGCTGACCTGCTCGTCACTCTGGATGCGGTTGACCGCTGCCTGCACATCCGGATCAAAGTCCTGCACACCGAAACTCAGACGGTTGAAGCCCAGCTCACGCAGGTGCTTGAGCTGCTCCGGCGAAATGGTGCGCGGATCCACTTCCATGGAGAACTGGCGACTGCTGTCATCGCTGTCCAGGTTGAAGGCTTCGCCCAGGCACTGCATCAGGTCGGCCAGTTGCTCACCGGTCAGATAGGTCGGAGTGCCGCCACCAAAGTGCAGCTGGGTCACCTTGCGCGAGCGGTCGAACAGCTCGCCCTGCAGGCGGATTTCCTTTTTCAGGTAGTCCAGATACTCCACCGCACGGCTGGTTTTCTGGGTGATGATCTTGTTGCAGGCGCAGTAGTAGCACAGGCTCTTGCAGAACGGGATATGGATGTAGAGCGACAGCGGCTTGGCCGGTGCCTCGTTGCTGCGGGCAGCGGCAGCGCGATAGTTGTCTTCGACAAACAGGGTGTGAAATTGCGGAGCTGTGGGGTAGGACGTGTAACGTGGACCTGGGCGGTCGTACTTTTCCACCAGGGCCCGGTCGAAACTTGGTATTTGCTCCATTACTCAATCACCTCGAAGTCAAAATGCTGCATTGATTGTCTTTGGGTCCGCCTGCGACGGGCGAGCCTGGAAAAAGAGCGTCAAGATTACCCCAAACGCTGACGAAATCGGTAAAATAACCGATCTGGATTGATTTAACACAACTTTGGCCATGGCCGGTCAAGGTGCTACAGGGGCGGGAGGAAACTTGAGGGGCAGGACGTTATGGGTGACGCTGATGTCGCTGTTGCTATTGACTGGCTGTGCCGGGCTGCCCAAGCCGGTCGAGCGGCCGTCTGAACAGGGCATTTCGCCGGAGCAGGCGCGCAATACCTCGATTGCCCGTGCGCTGCAGCCACTGCTGGACAGTCATGACGACAGTCTGAGCGGCATCTATCCGCTGGTGGAAGCGGATGACGCCTTTGCCGCCCGCATGCTGATGGCCAGGCACGCCGAGCGTTCGCTGGATGTGCAGTACTACATCTGGCGCCCGGACATGACCGGCCTGATGCTGCTCGAAGCCCTGCACGAAGCTGCCGACCGCGGTGTGCGGGTGCGCTTGTTGCTTGACGACAACAACACCGCCCCCATCGAGCCCTTCCTGCTGCCCATGCATGCCCACCCGAACATTGAGGTGCGGCTGTTCAATCCCTTCGTGATCCGTCGCGGGCGCTGGCTCAATTTCGTCACCGAGTTTTCCCGCGTCAACCGGCGCATGCACAACAAGAGTTTCACCGTGGACGGTTCGGCAACCATTGTTGGTGGCCGCAACATCGGCGACAAGTACTTCGGTGCGGCCGACGACTTCCTGTTTGCCGATCTGGACGTGCTAGCGGTGGGTGATGTGGTGCCAAAAGTTTCGAAAGACTTTGATGCCTACTGGAACAGTCCGGCGGCCTATGCCTTGCCGGCTATTCTCGGCAAGCGGACCAAAGAGGTGCCGCTGGCCCGGCTGGCCGAGCAGGCCGAGCAGATTTCGCGCAGCCCTGCGGCCGAGGAATACCTGGAGTCATTACGCGAGGCCGACCTGCTGGCGCGGCTGATGACGCGGGATCTGCAGTTCGAGTGGGCACCGGTACGCATGGTCAGCGATGCGCCGGGCAAGGTCTGGCAGAAACACCGCAAGGACAGCCTGGTGGTGCGGCAGCTACAGCAGATCATTGGCAATCCGCGGCGGGATGTTGAGCTGGTGTCGCCATATTTCGTCCCCACTGCTGCCGGCGTGGAGGCTTTTTCCTGGCTGGTGCGCAACGGGGTCGAGGTGCGGGTGTTGACCAACTCGCTGGCGGCTACCGATGTGGCTTTTGTGCACGCCGGCTATGCCAGAAGGCGCAAGGCCCTGTTGCGGGCCGGAGTGCAGCTGTATGAGCTGAACCATGTGCGAGCGCATCAGGCCGCGACGGAAGGGCGTCGCAAGCGGGGCCGTCTGCTGGGCAGCTCGGGCTCCAGCCTGCACGCCAAGACCTTTTCCATTGACGGTCAGTATGTGTTTGTCGGTTCGTTCAATTTCGATCCGCGTTCGGCCAACCTGAATACCGAGCTGGGCTTTGTCATCGACAGCCCGGGCCTGGCACTTAACATTCGCCGTGCCTTTGACGAGGAAGTGCCCGACCAGGCCTATCACCTGAGCCTTGATGACAGGGGGCGTCTGCGCTGGACGGTGAGGGACGGCGAGCGTCTGCAAGTCTATGTTCGCGAGCCAAAAAGCAGCCTGTTGCGGCGTGCCAGTGTGCGCTTTTTGTCCTGGTTGCCGATCGAAGGCCTGCTATAAGCATAAAAACTCTGCCGGCAGGATGGATATTTCTCTCCAAGCCGAATAGAATGCACCCCTTTGATTCCACGGTCGGTCTGTCTGGCCATGTCTATTCAACGAGGATTATCCATGCAAGTTTCAGTAGAAAGCACCTCTGCTCTTGAGCGTCGAATGACTGTTGGCGTTCCAGCAGAACGTATCGAAGCAGAAGTCACCAAGCGCCTGCAGCGCACTGCACGCCAGGCCAAGGTGCCGGGCTTCCGTCCGGGCAAGGTGCCCATGAACATCATTCGTCAGCGCTACGAAGCCGACGCACGCCAGGACGTTCTGGGTGATGTGATTCAGAGCACTTTCTACGAAGCCGTCATGGCAGAAAAGCTGAACCCTGCCGGTCAGCCTGCCATCGAACCCAAGGTGTTCGAAAAGGACAAGGACCTGGAATATGTGGCCACCTTCGAGGTGTACCCCGAGTTCGAGGTGAGCGGTCTGGAAAACATCAAGATCGAGCGTCTGCAGGCTGAAGTCGCCGACAGCGACATCGACAACATGCTGGACATCCTGCGCAAGCAGAACACCCGCTATGTTGCCGTTGACCGTGCTGCCGCCAAGGAAGACCAGCTCAACATCGACTTTGTCGGCCGCATCGACGGCGAAGAATTTGCCGGTGGCAGCGCCCAGGGCGTCGCTATCGTACTGGGTTCCGGCAACATGATCCCCGGCTTTGAAGAAGCCCTGGAAGGTACCGTGGCCGGTGAAGAGCGCGTGATCAACCCAAGCTTCCCCGAGAACTACCAGAACGAAGATCTGGCCGGTAAAGAAGCCGAGTTCACCGTCAAGGTCAACGCTGTTGAAGAGCCGACCCTGCCCGAGCTGGACGACGAATTCTTCACCCTGTTCGGCATGAGCGAAGGCGGTCTGGAAGGCTTCCGCGAGGAAGTGACCAAGAACATGCAGCGCGAGCTGAAGCAGGCGCTGACCAACAAGCTGAAAATCCAGGTCATGGACGGTTTGCTGGAGCAGAATGCCATTGAAGTACCTGCAGCCCTGGTTGCCAGCGAGAACTATCGTCTGCGCGTGCAGGCGGTTCAGCAGTTCGGTGGCCAGATGAAGCCAGAGCAACTGCCGGCCGAAATGTTTGACGAGCAGGCCAAGCGCCGCGTCAGCCTGGGCCTGCTGGTTGCCCAGATGGTCAAGCAGTTCGAGATCGAAGCGGACGAAGACCGCGTACGCAGCACCATCGAGGACATGGCTTCTGCCTACCAGGAACCACAGCAGGTCATCGACTGGTACTACAAGAACGAGCAGCAGCTGGAAGACGTGCGCGCTCTGGTACTGGAAGAGCAGGTTGTCGAGACCGTTCTGGCCAAGGCCGACGTAACCGACAAGGATGTACCCTACGAAGAGGCGGTGAAGCCTGAAGTACCGGGTGCACCGGTCAGCGAAGAAGCTGAAGCCGAAGCGGAGGCTGCGGACGAAGCCTGAGGCCACGCCGCAACGCTTTGCAACCGGGACGCAAGCCAGCCATAGTGCTGGCTTGTGTGCCTCGGGACATCAATAACTTAAAAGGCAGTCGATCCATGACAGATTCAATCTTTATGCATGGCCAGCAGGATATCGAGGCCGCCGGCGGGCTGGTGCCCATGGTGGTCGAGCAGACTTCCCGTGGCGAACGTGCCTATGACATCTACTCGCGTCTGCTCAAGGAGCGCATCATTTTCCTGGTGGGCCCGGTAGAAGACTACATGGCCAACCTGGTCGTGGCGCAGATGCTGTTCCTGGAATCGGAAAACCCGGACAAGGACATCCACCTGTACATCAACTCGCCGGGAGGCTCGGTGACTGCC
>CAZKTB010000087.1:0-878 GCA_964555485.1 uncultured Thiopseudomonas sp.
GCAACTGACTTGTAATCAGTAGGTCCCGCGTTCGATTCGTGGTGCCGGCACCATACATAAAAACAAAAAGCTCGCAAAATTGCGGGCTTTTTTTGTTTCACAATTTAAGGAGCCGGTAGATGTCTCAATATGCTGTAGTTCAGCAGACGCTCAGTTGTTTTAAGGCCTATGATATTCGAGGTCGCCTGGGCGCAGAGCTAAATCCGGAAATTGCATACTGCATTGGCCGTGCGTATGCTAAGCATCTGGCTGCCAAAAAAGTTGTTATTGGTGGAGATGCGCGAGCCACCAGTGAAGAGCTCAAACTGGCCCTGGCGAACGGCATGCAGGATGAAGGTTGCGATGTGCTGGATCTGGGCATGACAGGCACCGAGCAAATATATTTTGCGGCCTTTCATCTCGATGTGGATGGCGGCATTCAGGTTACCGCGAGTCACAATCCGATCGACTACAACGGAATGAAGCTGGTTGGTCGTGACTCCAGGCCGATCAGTGGCGATACAGGTCTTACAGATATCCAGAAGCTGGCAGCAGATGAAAAAATAGCAGGTAGCTTTTTTACAAGAACAGTATCTGCTCCAGCTCCCGGCAAGTTTGAGCGAATGAACCTGACGGATGCCTATATCGGGCATCTGCTTGGCTATATCGACCCCCGGAAGATAAGGCCGCTACGCTTGGTTACCAACGCCGGCAATGGTGCTGTTGGGCCGGTTATTGATGCTCTTGAGCATGTGTTTGCCGAACACCAGATACCAATAGAGTTCATCAAGATTCACCACGAACCGGATTCCACATTTCCCAATGGTATTCCCAACCCGCTATTGCCGGAAAATCGCGCTTCCACTTCCGAGGCTGTCATACGTCATAAGGCTGACTTT
>CAZKTB010000087.1:888-6193 GCA_964555485.1 uncultured Thiopseudomonas sp.
CTTTGGCATAGCCTGGGATGGGGATTTCGATCGTTGTTTTATGTTTGACGAGCAGGGCCAGTTCATTGAAGGGTACTATCTGGTCGGGCTGCTCGCGCAAACCTTGCTGGCACAGTATCCGGGAGAGAAAATCATCCATGATCCGCGCCTGACCTGGAACACCATCGAGCAAGTGCAGCAGGCAGGTGGAGTGCCGGTGCAGGCAAAAACCGGTCATGCCTTCATCAAGGAGCGCATGCGTGCAGAGGACGCACTTTACGGAGGGGAGATGTCAGCCCATCATTATTTTCGTGACTTTGCATATTGCGATTCGGGTATGATTCCTTGGCTATTGATTGCCGAATTGGTTTCCACCAGCGGACAGCCATTGTCCAGCCTGGTCAGGGCCCGTATGGCCTCCTATCCTTGTAGCGGAGAAATCAATTATAAAGTGCGTGATGTAACTGCAGTACTTGAACAGGTACAGCAGCTTTTTGCCAGCGAGCATCCGAAAGTTGACACCACGGACGGCTTGGGTCTTGAGTTTGCCACTTGGAGGATTAACATTCGTGCATCCAATACGGAACCTTTAGTGCGTCTGAACATCGAAACCCGCGCCGACCCGCAACTGCTACAGGACAAAATTCGTCAGTTGCATGCCGTTTTGGAGCAGTAAGTAATGGCATCGCCGTCCAAACCATGAATGCCTTGTCCGGCTGATAAAATGAAGAGAAAAGACATGATCCTGTTACCCGTCATCATGTGTGGTGGCACCGGTAGCCGCCTGTGGCCGCTATCACGAAAAGCCCACCCCAAGCCATTCATTGCCCTGCCGGATGGTGATACTTTGCTGGGTAAAACTTATTGCCGCACACTCGGGCTGGGCAACGTGGCCGAGGTACTCACAGTTACCAACCAGGAGCTGCTGTTCAAAACCGAAGATGAATACAGCCAATATGGTAATGGCAACCCTGTACGGCTCAGTTACATCTTGGAGCCCAGCGGCCGCAACACTGCAGCAGCCGTGACGGCAGCGGCGCTCTATGCGCAAAAGCACTACGGTGATGACACCGTAGTGCTAGTGCTGGCAGCAGACCACCTTGTCCAGGATGAAATCGCATTTGCCAAAGCTGTAGCCGCTGCAGCAGACATTGCCCGACAAGGCCGACACGCAACCTTTGGCATTCAGCCGGACTACCCGGAAACCGGCTATGGCTACATCGAGGCAGACACGGAGCAGCCTTTCGGGGAAGGGTATCTGGTCAGGCAGTTTGTGGAAAAACCAGACGAAGCTACGGCAGCCGGCTACCTGCAAGCCGGAAATTACTACTGGAACTCCGGCATGTTCTGCTTCCACGTGGGCACCCTGCTACAGGAAATGGATGAGTTTGCGCCCAAAGTGATTCGTAACACCGGCAGTGCCTTACAAGCGGCTTCGTACTCAAATAGCACCACAGGCGGTCAGGTTGTACGCCTGCCCGTTGACGAATTTAGCCGGGTTCCGGACATTTCCATCGACTATGCCCTAATGGAAAAATCCGCTCGTACGGCTGTTGTGCCCTGCAATATCGGCTGGAGCGATATTGGTGCCTGGCCAGCGATCAGCGAGCTGGTACCTGCCGATGAACAAGGTAATCGCAGCATAGGCGAAGTGTTGGTTATTGACTCACGCAGCAACTATGTGCACTCGCCAAGGCGTCTTGCTGCCGTATTGGGCGTTCACGACCTGATTGTTGTAGATACCGCCGATGCCTTGCTGGTCGCGCACAAGGATAAAGCACAGGATGTTAAAAATATCGTTGCCGAGCTGAAAAAACAAAATCACGAAGCACATCTGCTACACCAGAAGGTATATCGCCCTTGGGGTTCTTATACCACTCTTGAAGAAGGTGATAGCTTCAAAATCAAGCGTATCGAAGTTAAACCCGGCGCCAGCCTTAGTTTGCAAATGCATCATCATCGTAGTGAACACTGGATAGTGGTCAGCGGTATGGCTAAGGTCACCAATGACGGCCGGGAGTTTTACCTGCGCGCCAATGAGTCCACCTTTATACTCGCTGGTCATCAGCACCGCCTTGAGAACCCTGGTATGACGCCGTTGATACTTATTGAGGTGCAAAGTGGTGACTATCTGGGTGAGGATGATATTGTCCGCTTTGAAGATAACTACGGAAGGGTTTGATGCAGGCATATAGGCTTTTTAGCCACCTTTTAGTGTGCGTGGTTTTCCTGTGTAAAACTGGTCCGGCTTGCTTCGTCAGAAAAACGTGCCTCGCAGGTACATTTGTGATACGATTCACACGTTAATGCTGTGGCAAGGGGGATGCGTCTGTTTTGGGGACGCATCCCCCTTGTTTTTGTAGGCGGGCAGCCTGAATGCTGATCTGCGAAGCTCGGTTGTTTATGCAGGTTTCGACTGTTTTATTCGGCAGTCTTGTTTCTGCAAATTGAGCAATGCCCTGTTTTCAGGTGCAATCCTTTCTGGGTATTTTGTCTGTACCAGACAGCGCTTCCTTGCAAAGCCGGCGAGCTGTATTCGTGTATAGATGGATGTCGTGCGGTGAGAGGTGGTTCTGGCCTTGGCTCTACTGCTGCACCCTGAGGTGCTATAGCCGTTTTAACGATTTGTGAATCTATCCGGCTTCGAATTGAAGCTGGCTGGGGCTGTGTGGAAAACTCTGGAAAATATGATCAAGTCAGCATTTTCTGACGTTGGGTTTTCAGACTGAGCGGCAGCAATTACAAAATAAAGCTTGAAATAGAAAAAACAGTCTCCATTTCTCAAAATTGACACGTTGCCGATGGTCTCCATATAATTTCCGGCTCGGTTTTAGTTTTTTTACATAACAAGGCACCCCATGTCCAAATCTGCAAAAACTGACGATCTGCAGCCTACGGAGTTAAATCTGGCGCTCAGGCAGGTACGTCAGGGCTTTCTGGCGGCGGGCGGTTTCAGCCTGTTCATTAACTTGCTCATGCTGGTGCCCTCCATCTACATGCTTCAGGTTTACGACCGCGCCATGGGCAGTCGCAGTAATGAAACTCTGCTCATGCTTACCATTATTCTGGTAATTTTGTTTGTTACCCTGGCGCTGCTGGAAATGGTGCGCTCTGCCATCTTGGTGCGAACTGGCAACAGTATCGACGTTAACTTGGGTGGAAAAATTTTCTCCAGCATGTTCAAGCTGGCGATTGACCGTCCTGGTAATCCCACCGCGCAGCCACTTAATGACCTCACCACATTACGCCAGTACCTGACCAGTACTGGCCCGATGGCCTTCTTTGATGGCCCATGGTTTCCGATCTATCTGATCGTGCTATTCATGTTTCACCCAATGTTTGGTGTTTTTTGCATTATCGCAGCCATCATTCTTGGAGGTTTGGCCATAGCTAACGAAAAGCTCACAGGAAAACGAATGGCTGCCGCCAACCAGGCCAACATCCAGTCGACCAACTATGCCTCTTCGTGCCTGCGCAATGCCGAAGTTGTACACGCCATGGGTATGGAGAACAATCTTCGTGGGCGCTGGCTCGATCGCCACAACGAATTTATTATCAATCAGGCTGATGCCAGCGATCGTGCCGCTATCCTTACCAACACCTCAAAATCCCTGCGCCAACTATTTCAGTCGCTGATGCTCGGTCTGGGTGCCTACTTGGCGATAGCTCAGGAAATATCCCCGGGTATGGTGATAGCTGGTTCTATTCTTATGGGGCGTGCACTTGCTCCGCTTGATTTGCTGATTGGCTCATGGAGAGGCTTTGCCGGTGCGCGCTCCGCTTACGAGCGCTTGCAAGAGCTGCTGCGCCATTATTATAAAACTACCGACCCCATGCCTTTACCAGCCCCCAAAGGGCATCTGGCCATAGAAGGCATTGTGGTAATTCCGCCTGGTGCCCAGCAACCTTCCATTCGCGGACTGGGCTTTGAGCTAAATGCAGGTGAAATGCTCGCTGTAGTTGGCCCGAGCGCGGCTGGTAAGTCCAGTCTTGCTCGTGTGCTTCTCGGCGTGTGGCCCCTCTCGGCCGGCAAGGTGCGTCTCGACAGTGCGGACATTCATCAGTGGGACAAAGCCCAGCTCGGCCCGCATGTTGGGTATCTGCCGCAAGACATCGAACTGTTTGAAGGCACTATCAGCGAAAATATTTGTCGTTTTGGCAAGATTGATCCGCAAAAAGTGGTTGCAGCCGCAATGATGGCAGGAGTACACGAACTTATTCTTCGCTTGCCCCAAGGGTATGACACTCGTATTTCTGTTGCCGGTGGTGTGCTTTCCGGTGGCCAGCGTCAACGTATAGGCTTGGCTCGTGCCGTATATGGCAATCCGCGCTTGGTTGTTCTCGATGAGCCAAACTCCAATCTTGACGAGCAGGGAGAGCAGGCCTTGATAGCGGCGTTGGAGCAACTCAAGAAAAACAATACCACCGTTGTATTGATAACCCACAAAAAACAAATCTTGCGTTTGGTGGACAAAATTCTCGTTATGGCTGAAGGAGCGCCAGTCGGCTTTGGTCAGCGTGATGAAGTCATGCTTGCGCTACAAAGCGGACAGCTGGCCATCCCTGGCAGCAACAAACCAGCGGGAGGGCGCTCATGAGCAAGAATGAAGTGATTGCTGGTGAGTTTACCGAGGTCAAGCAGTCTGCCGCTCAGCGTGACCAGGTGCCTACAGGCTACCAGCAGCGTATTCGTGCTGGTGTCATGGTGATCCTGATTACTTTTGTTGGGCTCGGCGGCTGGGCTGCCATTGCTCCGCTTGATGGGGCAGCCATTGCGCCGGGCCAGGTAGTGGTCGACTCGGAAAACCGTGTAGTCCAGCACTATGAGGGCGGTATTGTTTCTGGAATTTTTGTCCGTGATGGCGTACAGGTAAAGCAGGGTGAACTGCTCCTTGAGCTGAGTGATACTAAGGCGCGTGCTGAGCTGTCTATTGTGCAGGGCCAGCTCCAGGAGGCCATGGGTCGCGAGGCGCGACTTCTGGCCGAGCGCATAGGTGCAGAGCAAATAAGTTTCCCGCAAGAGCTCCTGACAGGCAGTGATCAGGCGCTGGTCAACTTGGTTAAAGGCCAGCAGGCCCTGTTCGACTCGCGTCGTGAAGCTCTCGAAGGCCGCATTGCCATCTATGAGCAGCGCATTAGCGCACTTGAGCAGCAAAAACGTGGTTTGTCCAGCCTGATTCGTACCACCAGAGGCCGTCTGGATAGCTACACCAAGGAGCTGGCCAATTGGCAGGAACTCTTTGAGCGTGAATTGGCTGATAAAAACCGCATTAACGAAATGCAGCGCGAGCTGCTGCGTCTTGAGGGCGAGCTGGCTTCGAGTCAG
>CAZKTB010000088.1:0-6189 GCA_964555485.1 uncultured Thiopseudomonas sp.
TGCAAAAAGTGCATATGCTGATCGTACTGGTTAAGAATGTCCTCGATCACTTCATCCCGGGTCCAGCCCATGATGTCGTAATCCTGGCCACCCTCCAGCAGGTGCACTTCGGCACGGAAGTACTTGCGCTCCAGCTCGCAGGCTTCATCATCATCGTCCTGGCAGCTGAAGTCCGGGCGCAGGTAGGCGCGTGGGCGTACTTCGTAAAGGAAGTTGACCTCGGCATTGTGCTGCACTTCAAACTGGATGCGGTTTTCCTTGCCTTCGCGAACTTCCACTTCAAGCTGCTGCTTGCGCAATTCGGCGGCAACATCTTCAGCAGCCGGACGTACCACCTCATCCAGGAAACGGTTGACGTGCGAGCGGCGCGGGAAGCTGACCATATTACGCAAACGGCGCTGCCAGGACACGCTGCTGCTGCGGCTGACAGTAGCCTGCTGCAACAGTATGCGCTTGGTCGAGTCCACGTGCAGGGCACGCAACAGGCCCCACATGGTGGCCAGCAGAATGACCGAGAATGGCAGGGCGCTGGCGATGGTCACGGTTTGCAGCGCTTGCAGACCGCCACTGAGCAGCAGGGTAATGGCCACGATACCTGTGGATGACGCCCAGAAAATACGCTGCCACACCGGGGTGTTGATCTTGCCGCCGGAGGCCAGCATGTCGATCACCAGCGAGCCGGAGTCGGCCGAGGTGACAAAGAACAGCATCACCATGGCCACTGCCACCAGCGACAGCACGCTGCTGAGCGGAAAGTGCTCAAGGAAGTTGAACAGTGCCAACGAGGAGTCGGCGCTGACGGTTTCTGCCAGTTCCACCATGTTCTGGTTCAGGATCATGTCGATGGCGGTGTTGCCAAATACGGTCATCCACGCCAGGGTGAAGCCGGTTGGTACCAGCAGTACACCGGTGATGAACTGGCGAATGGTGCGACCGCGGGAAACACGGGCAATGAACATGCCGACAAAGGGCGACCAGGAAATCCACCAGCCCCAGTAGAACAGCGTCCAGCCACCGATCCAGTCGGTCGGCTCATAGGCGTAGAGGTTGAAGGTCTTGCTGATGATCTCGGACAGGTAGCTGCCGGTGTTCTGGATATACGACTTGAACAGGAAAGCGGTCGGGCCGAAAACCAGCACCAGGAACATCAGGATTACAGCCAGGAACAGGGTAATCTCCGACAGGCGTCGAATGCCCTTGTCCAGGCCGCTTACTACCGAAAGTGTTGCCAGGCCAGTGGCCACTATAATCAGGATGACCTGTACCACCTCATTGACCGGCAGATTGAACAGGTAGTTGAAACCACTGTTGATTTGCAGCACGCCAAAGCCAAGTGAAGTGGCAATACCAAAGACGGTACCAATAATGGCAAAAATATCGATGGCATGACCGATAGGGCCGTAGATGCGCTCGCCAATCAACGGATAGAGCGCCGAGCGCAGGGTCAGCGGCAGTCCGTGGCGATAGCTGAAGAATGCCAGAATCAGCGCCACGATGGCGTAGATGCCCCAGGCATGCAGGCCCCAGTGGAAGAAGGTCAGCTTCATCGCTTCCTTGGCAGCTTCCACGGTGCCGGGCTCGCCAACGGGCGGAGTCAGGTAATGCATGACCGGTTCGGCCACACCGAAAAACATCAGGCCAATACCCATGCCAGCCGCAAACAGCATGGCGAACCAGCTGGTATTGCTGTAGTCGGGGGTGCTGTGGTCGGGGCCGAGTTTGATGTCGCCATAACGGCTCATGGCCATGAAGGTGATGCCCATCAGGATCAGGGCAACGGTGAGAACATAGAACCAGCTGACGTTCTCCATGATCCAGCCTTGCACGGCACCGAATACGCTTTGTGCGGCATCCGGGGCAGTACTGGCAAAGACCACCAGGGCAATGATGATGGCGGCCGAGGTGTAAAAGACGGGTGGGTTGATGGTCCCACTGCGTTGCGTGGGTGTTTCCATGAATGCTCCTTGTGACTGACAGCGTCAGTACTTGGCTCGATTGAAAATCTGCATGGCAGAAAAAAGACAGCACCTGATCCTGGTGCCAGCCGGTAGCCAACCTGATAGTCGGTCGCTAATGGCTTGCATGGCAAGCCGTATTCCTCACATTCCGGCGATAGCCCCGCTCCCGCAATTGGAAAAAGCAGGGCCAAGTCGTGATAAAAACGGGACGTATCTTAGCAAAACGGGCACAAAACCTCAAAAGAGCTTACAAAAGGAAGGGAATGGCCCTGTCTTGAGTAGAGGTTTCAGGTGAGGGTTGGAGCTTTGTGTGCGAAGGGGCTTGCCCCTGAGATCGAGGCTGTTTTGGGTTCGACTTGGACAAAACGCTGTCGTGGGCAAGCCCACTCCCACAGTGGCCAGTCTGCACTAGGACGGAAGCACTTGTACGAGGGGTTTGTCCCTGAGAAAGCACTGCTCCAGACAAAGTACCGCTCTTCCTGAGACAACACCAACCCGTCATCACCCGACTTGATCGGGTGATCTCCCTCCAAAGTGTTGTACATGGCCAAGGAGATTACCGGGTCAAGCCCGGTAATGACGGGGGGAACAGAAGATTTGCTCTGTGCGAAGGTGCTAGTAGCAGCTGCTATCAGTCACGCAAACCCAGCAGGGCGGGACGCTCCTTTTTCGGGTTGCGGGCGTTTTCCAGCTGCTCCAGTTGTTCAAGGCTGGGCAGGCGCTCGCCCTTGCGGATGATCACTGGAGCATTGCCGGCCTGTTCACGCTCGCGCTTGGCGGCGATATAGGCCGGAGTTGGATCGGCCTTGACGAACAGGTCGGGGTTTTGCTGGTTACGCTGGTTCTGGCGTCGACCGGAATTGTTGCGTCCACCACCCTGGGGGTTGCGGTTGTTGCGTGCCGCACGTGGACGACGCTCGTTGGGGCCTTGCTGGCGACCACGGTTGCCGCTGGCCACGCCGGGCTTGTTTTTGTAGGGGCTGACGTAATCGACGCTGTTGCCGAAATTGTCGATTTCATCATCCAGAAACACATCTGGATCGCGGTCGGCTGGTAGCGCAGGCTTGCTGCTAACGGCTTGCTGCTGGCGACGATTGTTGCGATTGGCCTGACGCTGGTTCTGGTTGTTGTCCCTTGGCTGATTGCGCTGACGCTGATTACGGCCTTTGGGCTGCTCGTTGCCAGCTTCGTTTTCAGCTGCAGGCGCGGCTTTTTGCTGGTTACGGCTCTGCTGCCTGTTGCTGGCGGCATCCTGTTGCTGGCTCTGGTTGTTGCGGCGACGACCGCGGCCCTGCTGCTGGTTATTGCGCTGATTGCGACCACCGGCCTGCCTGCGCTGGTTGCGGGGCTGTTCCGGTTCGGACGCCTGCTCCTGCTCGGCTTTCAGGTTGGCGGCAATGGCCTGATTGATGTCAAAACCCATCCAGTCGCCTTCGGGAATGCGCTGACCGGTGACTTTCTCGATATCACGCAGCAGCTTCTGTTCGCTGTGGGCAACCAGGGAAACGGCTTCGCCGGGACGACCGGCACGGCCGGTACGACCGATACGGTGCACATAGTCTTCCTCGACATTGGGCAGCTCGTAGTTGACCACATGGGGCAACTGGTCGATATCCAGACCGCGGGCGGCGATATCTGTAGCCACCAGCACGCGAACCTCGTTGGCCTTGAAGTCGGCCAGTGCACGGGTGCGGGCATTCTGGCTCTTGTTGCCATGAATCGCCGCAGCCGGCAGACCATTCTTGCTCAGGTAGTCGGCCAGACGGTTGGCACCGTGTTTGGTACGGGTAAATACCAGCACCTGCTCCCAGGCACCCATGGTGATCAGGTGAGCCAGCAGCGCGCGCTTATGTGGTGCCGGAATCAGGAACATGCTCTGCTTGATGCGCTCGACGGTGGTATTGGGTGGAGTCACATCAATGCGTACCGGGTTGCGCAGCAGGCGATTGGCCAGAGTGGTGATGTCTTTGGAGAAGGTAGCGGAGAACAGCAGGTTCTGGCGCTTGGCCGGCAGCTGTTTCAGGACCCTTTTCACGTCATGGATGAAGCCCATGTCGAGCATGCGGTCGGCTTCGTCCAGCACCAGGGTATCCACGGCGCTAAGATCCACGGCTTTCTGGCCGATCAGGTCGAGCAGGCGGCCGGGACAGGCCACCAGTACATCCAGACCTTTGGCCAGTGCGCGGATTTGCGGGTTGATGCCAACGCCGCCAAATACGCAGGCGCTGCGAAACGGCAGCTCGGTGGCGTACAGGCGGAAGCTTTCTTCAACCTGGGCGGCCAGTTCACGGGTGGGTGCCAGTACCAGAACCCGCGTCTGCTTTGGCTGACGGGCTGGTTCCTGGTTGTCGGCAAAGATTTTTTGCAGGATGGGCAGCGCGAAGCCGCCGGTCTTGCCGGTACCGGTCTGGGCGGCAACCATCAGATCTTGTCCTTCCAGGGCGGCCGGAATGGCCTGCTGCTGGACGGGAGTGGGTGTTTCATAGCCGGCATTGTGCACGGCGGTAACCAGGGCTTGGGATAAACCGAGTGAAGCAAAGGACATGCAGTCTTCCTGTGAATCGGCGGTGCCGATTAAATGTGCGCATTTCTTGAATGACAGATAGACAGCGAAAACTCACTCCATCGAGCTATTTGTCCGTGCGCTGGGAGAAATACTGGATGGCGGCTATCTGTTTGAATCCGGTTTCAGCAGGGCTGAACGGCAGCGCTGCATGCGTGGGCACATTGCATGGTATGCGTGAAGCAGTGCGGCGAACGCGGATTGAAAGATCGTTTCATCCATGCCTGCTGTGATGCAGGCATGGCGTTCGCGGGCATGCGCTTATTGGCGCTGGCTGAGCTGAAGATTGTTCCAAATGGCCAGGCTGGGTGCTGACTGGTTCAGTGTATAAAAATGCAGTCCGGGAGCACCGCCCTGCAGCAGCTGTTCGCACATGGTGCTGATGACTTCGGTACCAAAGGCCTGGATGCTTTCAGTGTCGTCGCCGTAGGCTTCGAGCTGTTTGCGGATCCAGCGTGGTAGTTCGGCGCCACAGGCATCGGAGAAACGGGCCAGCTTGCTGTAGTTGGTGATCGGCATGATGCCGGGCACGATTGGAATATCGACGCCTAGTTTACGCACCCTGTCGACAAAATAAAAGTAACTGTCGGCATTAAAGAAGTATTGGGTGATGGCACTGTCGGCGCCGGACTGCACTTTGCGGACAAAATTTTGCAAGTCTTCTTCAAAATTGCGGGCCTGGGGGTGCATTTCCGGATAGGCGGCAACTTCAATATAGAAGTGGTCACCGGTTTCTTCACGGATGAACTCGACCAGCTCGTTGGCATAGCGCAACTCGCCGTCAGCCATGCCCATTCCGGAGGGCAGGTCGCCACGCAGGGCAACGATACGGCTGATGCCGGCATTCTTGTACAGGTTTAGCAGCTCACGCAGGTCGGCCTTGCTGTCGCCGACGCAGGACAGGTGCGGAGCGGTGGCAACGCGGGTGTCGTTGTTGAGCTGCAATACGGTGTTCAGGGTGCGGTCACGGGTGGAGCCGCCGGCACCGTAAGTGCAGGAGAAGAACTCCGGATTGTAGCTGGCCAGCTCTTTGGCCGTGGCCAGCAGCTTCTCGTGGCCGGCTTCGGTCTTGGTCGGGAAGAACTCGAAGCTGAAACGTTGATTTGACATGGTTTTATCTCTTTTGTCTTTGTTCTGTTGTTTTGCTGTGCCGTGCGGGGTTTGGTGTTGGCAGTTTGGTGGTGCAGTTACGCAAAGTCGCCGTGAATACATCCATGTAGGCTCCCCGGCGGCATCCCTGCCGCCAAGGCTTTGCTCCACTGCACCACCAGACTGCTGGCGAAGTCCGTGCAATCTGCACGCTCAGCTTGATGAGGTGGTATTGCCATCAGCCATAAAAGTGCTGATTAAAAATGCACTATCTTCCAGCCCGTACCCAAACCCTCAGCCTGCACGGTGTATGTGGGGTGTCTGCTGTAGTGGAGCAAAGCGTGGGCGACATGGATGTCGCCCTCGAGCCTACAGGGACGTATTCACGGCGTCTTTGCGCAACTACAGCAGACGCCCCCTGTACACCACAGCAAAAAACATCCTCAAATACAGCAAAAACAAAAATCAGTAGCGATAGGTATCCGGCTTGTAAGGGCCATCCACGGTTACGCCAATGTAGTCAGCCTGCTCCTGGGTCATGCGGGTGATGACACCGCCGAAGCCCTTGACCATTTCCAG
>CAZKTB010000089.1:0-6139 GCA_964555485.1 uncultured Thiopseudomonas sp.
AGTCCGCTGACTTCAAGAATGTTCTTGCTCATTGGCGCAACTCCACATGCGGACGTTTCATCGGCAGCAGTCCCTGCGGACGCCAGATCATCATCAGTACCATCATCAGGCCGAACAGCAGCATGCGGTATTCGTTGAACTCGCGGGCCAGCTCCGGCAGCACCGTCATCAGGATTGCCGCCAGCACCACGCCAATCTGCGAGCCCATGCCGCCGAGCACCACGATGGCCAGAATGATGGCCGACTCGATGAAGGTGAAGGACTCGGGGCTGATGAAGCCCTGGCGGGCAGCGAAGAAGCTGCCGGCAAAACCGGCGAAGGTGGCACCAATGGTAAAGGCGCTGAGCTTGATGTTGGTCGGGTTCAGGCCCAATGCGCGGCAGGCGATCTCGTCTTCACGCATGGCTTCCCAGGTGCGGCCGATCGGCATGCGCATCAGGCGGTTGATCACGAACAATGTGATCAGCACCAGCACCAGTGCCAGCAGATAGAGGAAAATCACCCTGTGGTTGCTGTTGAAGGCGATGCCGAAATACTCATGGAAGGTTTGCGTGCCTTCCGGGGCGCGGCGGGCGAACTCCAGGTTGAACAGGGTCGGCTTGGGAATGCTGCCGATGCCGCGCGGACCGCCGGTGATGTCGGTCAGGTTGTTCAGCAGGATGCGGATGATCTCGCCGAAGCCAAGGGTCACGATGGCCAGATAGTCACCGCGCAGGCGCAATACCGGGAAGCCCAGAATGAAGCCGAAGAAGGCGGCCATGATGCCGGCAGCGACCAGTCCGCTCCAGAAACCGATGCCAAAATATTGGGCCAGCAGGGCATAGGTATAGGCACCCACGGCGTAGAAACCGACGTAACCCAGGTCGAGCAGACCGGCCAGACCGACCACGATGTTCAGGCCCAGGCCCAGCATCACGTAGATCAGTACCAGGGTGGCCAGGTCGATCTGGCTGCGGCCGGCCAGGAAAGGGAAGGCCATGGCGGCAACAATGATGATCAGCCAGACCAGCTTCTGCAGCCATGGACGGTCGAGCAGATTACTCTGGCCGAGGCCGGCCGGGCGCGGAATGGCCTCTTTGGCCCGTTCGATCCAGTCACGCAGCAGGTTGTAGAGGAAAATGAAGCCGGCAGCAGCGGCGATTTTCCAGTAAACGGAAGCGTCGGCCACCACCACGGTGAGCTGCGAGCCGGCCTGGGTCAGGCGTACGCCCAGCAGTACGGCGGTGAGGATGGCAACGACAATGGCGGAGAAAATGGCGGATTTGAAGTGAAGGCGCATCAGACTTTCTCCACCTCGGGACGACCCAGAATGCCGGTCGGGCGGAACAGCAGAATCAGGATCAGCAGGGCAAAAGCCACGGCATCCTTGTACTGGGTGCTGAAGTAGCCGGAAGTCATGGCCTCGGTCACACCCAGTACCAGACCGCCGAGCACGGCGCCGGGAATGCTGCCGATGCCGCCAAGTACGGCAGCGGTGAAGGCCTTCAGGCCGGCCATGAAGCCTATGTAGGGGTTGACCACGCCGTAGTACAGGCTCAGCAGTACACCGGCCACGGCAGCCAGTGAGGCACCAATGACGAAGGTGATGGCGATGATGGCGTTACTGTTGATGCCGAGCAGGCCGGTCATTTTGATATCTTCGGCACAGGCACGGCAGGCGCGCCCGGTACGCGAGCGGCTGATGAAAATGGAGAGCGCCACCATGGAAACAAAGGTGGTGACAAAAATGATGATCTGCATATAGGACAGGCTGGCAGCCGCATCATCGGAACCAAGGCTGATGCCGCCGGTGATCATGCTGGGCATGGCCACGTCACGTGCGCCCTGGGCAATGCGGACAAAGTTTTGCAGCAGGATCGACATGCCGATGGCGGAAATCAGCGGAATCAGCCGGTTGCTGCCGCGCAGCGGCCGATAGGCGACCCGTTCGATACTGAAACCGTAGGCGCTGGTGACAATCATGCTGAGTAAAAAAGCGCCAAGTATCAGCAGCGGCAAACTTTCCAGGCCCAGCATGGCCAGCCCGGTCAGGGCGATGAAAGTGACATAGCTGCCGATCATGTACACCTCGCCGTGGGCGAAGTTGATCATGCCGATGATGCCGTAAACCATGGTGTAACCGATGGCGATCAGGGCATAGGTGCTGCCGACGGTCAGGCCGTTGAGCAGTTGCTGCAGGAAATAATAGAACTCGTCAATCATGTGGGAATACCAACCGGTAAACATAAGGAAACACTGAATAATCAACTGCATTATTCAGCGCTTCCACATAGGAAGTGCCACACAGAAGCTGCTGCAAATGCCATGGCACATCCAGAAGCCCCGCCAGTAGCGGGGCAGGGTACGGGCTTACTCGGTCAGAGCGGTCTTGCTGTTGTCGGCGTGCCACTCGTAGACGATGAAGCTGAACTCTTTCAGGTCACCTTTCTCGTCAAACTCCAGGGTACCGGTAGGAGTGTCGAAGCTGTTGCTGCGGATGGCTTCGGCAATCTTGTCGGTGTCGGTGGAGTTGGTGATTTTCATGGCATCAGCCATCACCTGTACGGCAGCGTAGGCAGGGAATACGAAAGCACCGCTTGGGTCCTGTCCCTTGTCCTTGAATGCCTTGACCAGGTCGGCGTTGGCAGGATCTTCGTCAAAAGCCTTGGGCAGTGTGGTCATCATGCCTTCGGCGGCAGCGCCGGCGATGGCGGTGATGTCAGTGTTACCCACACCCTCAGGACCCATGAACTTGGCCTTGAAGCCGTTTTCGGCAGACTGGCGCAGCAGGGCACCCATTTCCGGGTGGTAGCCGCCAAAGTAGACGAACTCGACGTTTTCACGCTTCATCTTGGCGATCAGGGCAGAGAAGTCCTTGTCACCGGCGGTTACGCCTTCAAACAGCGGAACAGGGATCTTGGCTTCGTCCAGCGCAGCCTTGACCGCAGTGGCAACACCTTCACCATACTGCTGCTTGTCGTGCAGAACGGCAGCGCGGGCAGGCTTGAGATTCTCAACCACGTACTTGCCGGCAGCAGGGCCCTGCATGTTGTCCAGACCGATGGTGCGGAAGATCAGGGTGTGACCCTTTTCGGTCAGCTCCGGCGCGGTGGACGCGGCGGTGATCATCAGGATGCCTTCTTCTTCATAGATGTCGGCAGCCGGCTGGGTGGAGCCTGAGCACAGGTGGCCAACAACGAACTGGATGCCGTCGTTGACGATCTTGTTGGCTACGGCAACCGCCTGTTTGGGGTCGCAGGCATCGTCATAGGTGACGGCTTCGAGCATGCGGCCGTTGACGCCGCCAGCCTTGTTGATCTGTTCGATGGCCATGTTGGCACCCATGGACTGCATGTCGCCGTACTGGGCAACAGGACCGGTTACCGGTCCGGCCAGGGCGATCTTGATGGGCTCGGCGGCCATGCTGTAAGTGGCTGCACCGGCCAGCGCCATGGCGGCCAGCAGTTTGCTCAGGTTACGGGTTGTTTTGCTCATAAATGCCTACCTTTATAATCTTTTTTGTGTCATTTCGATGAGTTCCGAGCACTCAAGCTCGCCTGTCGGCCATGGAGTTTAGTCAATAAGATGGCGTAACGAAACAGCCAAGCCGTTATTCCACCCTTGCTATTGGACAAATTGTGTAGATGACCCGCGGGTCAGTGTCGGCTGGCTTGACTTAATGGCTGGTTTTGCTGGTACTGGAGCGCTCCTGGACCAGTACCCAGGGCCGCACCACGGTGGCCCAGAGCTCGGGATCACGCTCGTGATAATCAAGCGCCAGCTCGTCGCCGAGGTTTTGCAGCTGACCGCTTTGCATCAGGCTGGCCACCAGTAGCTTGTCATCGCTGGCGATGGCTTCGGCGACTGCTACCAGATCCTGACCGGCTGCCACCCAGAGCAGCTTGCCCTTGGCGAACCAGGGAGCCAGCTCCTGCCAGCTGATGCGGGCGGTTTCACCCAGGATTTCCGCATACAGCGGACTGATGGAATCTGTCATGGCAAATATCCCGTTGCTGAAAAGCGCCTATCATACATTGCTGGCCGCAAGCGGTGCGTGCTGATGCACAGCAATTAAAATGTCGAGGGGCAGCTTCCTACAAAGTGCGTAGGTTCGAATTTATTCTGACAAGCCCGGCATAGCCGGGCAACAGCATGTGCGAATGAATTCGCACCTACAGAATGCGGCTTGGCATATGCTTTGTGCTAAGGGGCTTGCCCCCTGAGAAAACTGCAATATTTGTCGGGGCAAGCCCCTCCTGCAGTAGTCAGATCTTCGCTGAGCATCCCTTGAGCCACAACCATGTCAAGGTTGGGGGTTACTGGTTCTCATTGCGTCATCTCGCCCCGTTCTGACGCTTCAGGTAGAATCCCGTCTTTGCCCTCATTTATCTGGAAACCTTGATGTTTGCACAGTTGAACCTGCATGAGCGCCTGCTGCGAGCGCTGGAAGAAAATGCCTTTGTCGAGCCGACTCCGGTACAGCAAGAGGCGATTCCCGTCATTCTGGCGGGGCGCGACCTGCGTGCCACGGCACAGACCGGTAGCGGCAAGACGGCAGCCTTTGTGCTGCCGGTGCTGCATCAGTTGCTGGCATTGGAGGAGGCCGGTGAGGCTCCGGCCACCCGCGTGCTGATTCTGGTACCAACCCGCGAACTGGCCCGGCAGATTCTGGATGAGGTCGAGCGCTTTGCACGCTATACCTTCCTGCAGGCAGCCATGGTGATTGGTGGTGAGGGCTTCAAGGAACAGTCGGCACTGCTGCGCAAGATTCCGGATATCCTGATTGCCACGCCCGGACGCCTGCTGGAGCACATCCAGGCCGGCAGCATGCCGGCGGGCGAGGTACGCTGGCTGATTCTGGACGAGGCTGACCGCATGCTCGACATGGGCTTTGCCGAAGAAATGCAGGCCATCATCGAAGCCTGCGGCAATCGTCAGCAAACCCTGCTGTTTTCCGCCACCACCGGTGGCCGCGCATTGCGCGAGATTGCCCAGAGCGTGCTGCGTGACCCTGAACACCTGATGCTCAATCCGGTGTCGCAGCTTAGCGAAACCACCCGTCAGCAGGTCATTACCGCCGAAAGCCCGACCCACAAGCAGCGGCTGCTGGCATGGCTGCTGGCCAACGAGGATTACCGCAAGGCCATGGTGTTCACCAACACGCGGGCGCAGGCCGACCAGCTGTATGGCCGTTTGCGGGCAGAGGACTACAGGGTCTTTGTTCTTCACGGCGAAAAGGATCAGCAGGAGCGCAAGCAGGCGCTGGAGCGTTTCAGCCAGGGCGGTGAAAGGGTGCTGATTGCCACCGACGTTGCGGCCCGCGGACTGGATATCGAGGGTGTGGATCTGGTGATCAACTTTGACATGCCGCGCTCTGGTGATGAATACGTACACCGCATCGGGCGTACCGGACGTGGTGGCGAGGATGGTCTGGCAATTTCCCTGATTACTCATCTGGACTGGAACCTGATGTCCAGCATCCAGCGTTATCTCAAGCAAGAATTTGAAAAGCGCGTGTTGCCAGGCCTGAAAGGCAACTATCACGGACCAAAAAAGGTCAAAAGCTCGGGCAAGGCAGCAGGAACAAAGAAAAAGAAGAAGTCTGCCGGCAAGAACACCAAACCTGCGAGAAAACCGGTTCGCCGGCCTGCGTCCAGAACACCTCTGGTCAGCGATGACGGCCATGCGCCACTGCGCAGGCGTACACCTGCCACGGAGAACTAAGCCATGGGGCAAATTACCGAAATTCTGGATCATGCCGCGCCGGTGTTGCCGGTGCTGGTGGTGGAAGACCCGCAACGGGCCCTGCCGCTGGCCGAAGCCCTGCTGAGGGGTGGCCTGGCCGTGCTGGAGTTGACCCTGCGTACCCCGCAGGCACTGGAGTCGTTGTGGCTGATACAGCAACAGCTGCCGGAAATGGTCGTGGGCGCAGGTACCGTCCTTGATGCCGAGCAGGCACGTCAGGCCAGGCAGGCAGGTGCCGCCTTTGTGGTCAGCCCCGGCTATAGCGAGCAACTGGCGCAGGCCACCAGAGAAATGGATCTGCCCTGGCTGCCGGGCGTGCAGACTGCCTCGGAGATCATGCAGGCACGCGAATCCGGTCTGCGCCGCTTGAAGCTGTTTCCGGCCGGAGCCGGCGGGCTGACACTGCTCGACAACT
>CAZKTB010000090.1:0-6069 GCA_964555485.1 uncultured Thiopseudomonas sp.
AGTGGATCCGTGGTGACTACCTGATTTCCGGCATCACCCTGAACCGCTTCTTCGCCCTGCACGTGATTGCCGTGCCGATCGTTCTGCTGGCGCTGGTTGTACTGCACATCCTGGCCCTGCACGAAGTGGGTTCCAACAACCCTGACGGCGTCGACATCAAGAAGCTGAAGGACGAGAACGGCGTTCCGCTGGACGGCATTCCCTTCCACCCGTACTACACCGTCAAGGACATTGTCGGCGTGGTGGTGTTTCTGTTCGTGTTCTGCTTCGTGGTGTTCTTCATGCCTGAAATGGGTGGGTACTTCCTAGAGCGTCCGAACTTCGAACAGGCCAACGGTCTGAAGACCCCGGATCACATTGCTCCGGTATGGTACTTCACCCCGTTCTACGCCATCCTGCGTGCGGTACCGGACAAGCTGATGGGTGTGGTCGCCATGGGCGCCTCCATTGCCCTGCTGTTTGTTTTGCCATGGCTTGACCGTAGCCCGGTCCGCTCCATGCGCTACAAGGGATGGATGAGCAAAGTCTGGCTGTGGATCTTCTGCATCTCGTTCATCATCCTTGGTGTGATGGGCGTACTGCCGCCAACCCCGGAGTTCACTTTGCTGTCGCGCGTATGTACCGTGCTTTACTTCGCGTATTTCATTCTGATGCCTTTCTACACCAGAATGGAAAAGACCAAACCGGTTCCTGAAAGGGTGACAGGCTAATGAAAAAGATTATTGCTACAATTCTGGTCGCTGCATTGCCGATGTTTGGTCATGCTGCCTATCCGCTGGACAAAGTGGATATCGACCTGCGTGACAAGGCTGCCATGCAGGACGGCCTGAAAACCTTTGCCAACTACTGCCTGGGTTGCCATGGCATGAAGTTCCAGCGTTATGAGCGGGTTGCCACCGACCTGGGCATCAGCGAAGAGGACATGATGGAAAACATCGTGTTCAGCAACGATGTCAAATTCGGTGATCACATGCGCACTTCCATGACCGACGATCAGGCCAAGAAGTGGTTCGGTGTGGTTCCGCCCGACCTGACCCTGGTGGCCCGTGTACGTGGTGCCGACTGGCTGTACACCTATCTGCGTACCTTCTACGCGGATCCGTCCCGCCCGCTGGGTGCCAACAACAAGGTCTTTGACAACGTCGGTATGCCCAACGTGCTGATTGCCCTGCAGGGTAACCAGGTCATCGACTGCAAGCAGGTCCCGCTGGTTGAAAACGGCAAGAAGGTTTTCGATCCGCTGACCGGCGCTCCAATCACCGAAGAGTCATGTGACGAGCTGGTGGTGCAAAAGGGTACCGGCAGCATGAGCGAGCAGGAGTTTGACGAAACCGTCAAGAACCTGGTGACCTTCCTTGAGTACTCGGCCAACCCGGTCAAGCTCAAGAGCCAGCGTATCGGTACTTACGTACTGCTGTTCCTGGTGGTGTTCTTCGTCTTTGCCTACCTGCTCAAGCGCGAGTACTGGAAAGACGTCAAATAAGGTTGCAGTCCGTTTCTGCCAACCAACGCACGCGCCGTCCGGCGCGTGCGTTTTCTGCTCTCTGCATGGTGGCTTTGCCAACACGGCATGCCATGACAAGACAACCGATCGGGTTGTGTGCAAGGGAGCTTCAACTTACAGGAGGTAAGCCATGGCTGTACCCAACAGACTGGGTTGCTATTCCGATCCCCTATGTCAATATTCACATCGTGTGCGTCTGGTACTGGCTGAAAAGGATGTTGCCGCAGACCTGATCGATGTGCTCGAAGGCGAGTATCCCGAGCACCTGGCCGAGGTCAATCCTTACGGCACGGTGCCCACGCTGGTAGACCGGGATCTGGCTCTTTATGATTCAATGATCATCCTGGAGTACCTGGATGAGCGTTACCCCCACCCGCCACTGCTGCCGGCCTATCCGGTTGCCCGAGCGGACATCCGCATGCTGGCCTACCGCGTGCAGAAAGACTGGTGTACCCAGGCGGACCTGATCCTCGACAAGAAGACCAAGGAAGCCGCACGCACCAAGGCCCGCAAGGAACTGCGCGAAAGCCTGACTGGTGTTGCTCCGGTGTTTGCCAGCATGCCCTACTTCATGAGTGAAGAGCTCACCCTGGTAGACTGCTGCCTGCTGCCGTTGCTGTGGCGTTTGCCGGAGCTCGGTATCGATTTGCCTCGTGCAGCCCAGCCACTGCTCGACTACATGAGCCGCAACTTTGCCCGTCCCGCGTTTCAGGCCAGCCTGACCGAGGCCGAGCGCCTGATGCGTACCTGACCGACAGGAGCAGCACATGACCCCAAGCAAACCCTATCTGATGCGGGCACTCTACGAATGGATTGTCGATAACGAGTGCACGCCATACATGCTGGTAGCAGCAGAGGCGCCGGGTGTCATGGTTCCCGAGGGGTTCGCTGAAGACGGCCAGATAGTGTTGAACCTGTCGCCAACGGCGGTCAGGGACTTCATCATGAATAACGAGGTTGTCAGTTTCGAGGCCCGCTTTGCCGGCACACCGCACCAGTTGCTGGTGCCGGTGCATGCGGTGCTTGCGGTGTATGCCAGGGAAAATGGCCAGGGCATGTTTTTTGAGCCCGAGATGCCGTCGGAAGAGACGCTGGCCAGTGAGGGTGATGCTCCAGAGCAGCCGGAACCGGATCCGGAACCACCCAGACCTGACGGCAGACCCAGTCTGCGTATCGTCAAGTAACAAAAAAGCCTCCTGCATGCAGGAGGCTTTTTTTATGCCCGGGTTTGCTGTTGTCTAGTTGATGTATTCGAACAGGCGCACGATCTTCTGTACGCCACCAACCTGGCGCACGGCATAGGTGATGTTGTCGGCTTCGGTGCGGCTGACAATACCCAGCAGATAAACGGTACCGTTGACTGTAACCACCTTCACCTTGGTGGCGGGTGCATCGGTTTCCGCGGTCAGGCGGGTTTTGACCTTGGTGGTCAGCAGGATGTCATTGGCGCGGACGCTTGCCGGCGTGGGCGAGGCAACCTGCAGTTCGTTGTGCACCACTTTCACGCCTTCAACACCCTTGGCTGCATGAGTAGCCAGCTGCTTCAGGTCTGCACGCGGAGTCTCTCCGGCAATCAGGACCACGCCGTTATAGCTGGTGACAACAGTATGGGTGGTCGGACGCTGCAAGTCCGGATGGGCGGCACGAATGGCACGGTTCACATTGGGATGGATCACCTGGTCATCAACCTTGTTGCCGGGACTACGGGCACCGCAGGCGGTCAGCAGCATGGAGGCGAATACCAGAAAAAGGACTTTGCGCATTATTCTTCACTCCCGAACAGTTGACGATCAATCAGGTCACACAGGCAGTGGATGCACAGCAGGTGAACTTCCTGGATGCGTGCAGTGACGCTGGAGGGCACACGAATCTCCACGTCATCAGGTTGCAGCAAGGGTGCCATGCTGCCGCCATCACGGCCGGTCAGGGCCACTACCTTCATGTTTCGGTCGTGGGCTGCGTGAATGGCTTGGACCACGTTGGCCGAGTTGCCGCTGGTGGAGATGGCCAGCAAAATGTCGCCCTGTTGTCCAAGTGCACGGATCTGCTTGGAAAACACCTCTTCGTAGCTGTAGTCGTTAGCGATGGAAGTGATGGTCGAACTGTCGGTGGTCAGGGCCAGCGCCGGCAGGCTCGGACGTTCGCGCTCGAAACGGTTGAGCATTTCGGAGGAGAAGTGCTGGGCATCACCGGCGGAACCGCCGTTGCCGCAGCTGAGGATCTTGCCGTCGGCAAGCAGGGCGTTAACCATCAGCAGGCTGGCCTGCTCGATGGCGGCAGGCAGGCTTTGCAGCGCTTGCTGCTTGGTATCTATGCTTGCCTGAAACATTTGCTGAATTCTGTTTTGCATGTGGTACCTACTACTTTGTTGAATGCTTTGCGCTCAAAGCGTGAATGCGTGCTTGAGCCACTGGAAGTCCCGCTGTATATGGTTTCCATTGTAGGCCATGACGTCAAAGCGGCATGGACTATTTTGCCATTGTTGGTGTTGCTGCAAGAAGCTCTGGGCAGCCAGCATGATTTTTTCCTGCTTGACTGGCGTGATGCTTTCAAGGGCACCACCAAAGCCGGCCGAACTGCGATAACGGACCTCGACGAAGACCAGGGTAGTCCACTCCAGCATGATCAGGTCCAGTTCGCCGTAACGGCAGTGCCAGTTGCGCTCGATCAGTTGCAGGCCCTGGCGACCGAGGAAACCTAGTGCGTGTTCCTCGGCCTGCTGGCCCAGTTGTCTGGAGTTCAGGGCAGCTGCTCCAGTTTGCCATCGACGTACTTGGCCCATCCGGTGTGGCGTTCGACCTGATTGCGGCTGTTAAGTTGCATCTGTCCGGTCAGGCCATCGGTGCTGGTGTTGGGTACTGCTTGCAACAGCTGCAGCTGTACTGCCAGCTGATAGGCATCGGCACCCATGGCATAGAAACGCCCCATCAGGCCGGCGGCTTCAGGCCAGCGATTGAGAACCTGGAGTTTCAGCGGATCCTGGCTGTCCAGCAGCCAGGGCACCTCGGTGAAGCTGATGCCGTCAAGATCGTGCAGCAGGCCGGCATTCTGGGTGCCGGGATTGATGGCCGAGGTGGCGTAAACCGGCAGGTCGCCTGCGTACTGGAATATCAGGGTCGGACGTACCTGTCTGGCCTGCTGTGATGGAGCGGCCAGGAATACGAAGTCGACATCGCGGCGGCGGCCGGGCTGGCTGTAAATGGCGGTTTCCAGCGTGTCGGCCAGTTTCTTGCTGCGGGCCTCGCTATCACGCAGGCGCAGGGCTACGGCCAGTTGCTGTGCCAGCTCTACCGGCTGTCCGAGATAGAGGGTTTCTTTCACTTCACCGCCAAGTTGCTGCCAATGGTCGGCGAAAGCGGCCTGAACCCTGCGCCCCCAGTCGCCACCGGCCACCAGGACCAAAGCGTTGCGCATGCCGTCTGCCCAGGCGCGGTTTGCCGCCATGCGCGCTTCGTCTTCTGCAGCCAGGCCGAACTGGTAGAGGCTCTCGGTGCGCTGACTGTCATTGTCAGCATAGTTCAGTGCCAGAGTGGGAACCGGCAGGCCGGGCTGTTCGGCCAGCTGGCTTACCAGCCTCTTTTCCCATGGCCCGACCAGCAGATCGACCTGTTCCTGTTGCAGCTGGCGATAGAGCTCGCCCAGTCCGCCCAACTGGCTGCTGTCGTAGAACAGCAGTTCGGGAACACTCTGGCCTTCTTCCCGGGCCTGGTAGTAACGGGCCAGGAAGCCGTTGCGTAATGCATTGACAACGTTCTGGTTGCGGTCGTGGCTGGGCAGCAGTAAGGCAATCCGGTTTAGTGGTCTGGGCTGTAGGGTCAGCAAGCGCTCCAGTTCTGCAGGCAGCTGACGTGCAGCAGGGTGCAGTGAGTTGACGGCAAGCCAGTCGCGCAGGTTTTGCTGTTTGCTGTCAAGCGATCCGCTGCTGCGAACCATGCCGGACAGTGCCAGCCAGCCGCGCAATTCGTTTTCACCCGGGCGCAGGTCGACTGGCGCTTGCAGACGGCTGACCAGCGACCAGGTGCTTTCCAGATTGCGGCCGGCATTGTTGCTGTCCAGCAGACCGGCCATGAAGATGCGTTCACGAACTGCTGCCAGTAGCTGGCCGGAGGCTTCGAAAGCACGGGCCCTGGCTTCCTGGCTACGTACTTGCTGGGCTGCCGGCAGCTCGGCCAGGCGCTCGAAGGCGGGGGCGCCAAGCAGTTGCAATGCCATTTCCGGTTGCTTGCGGTCCAGTGCCAGTTCAGCGGCAAGGGTGTTGGCAAACATGATCTGTGCCGGCAGCGCATCTTCCAGGTCGAGCGAGTCGAGCAGTGTGCGTGCCTTGAGGTGGTCTCCCTGCTGCCAGGCCATGTCGGCAGCTGCCAGGTACAGGTTGATTGCCTCTGCACCCCGTCGCTTGCCGGCGGCTGCCAGTGTCTTGTCCAGATCGGCATGGCGGCTGTCGGGCAGCGAGCCTAGATTGTTGCTGGTAGATGTGGCACAGGCGCTGAGCACCAGTGCAAGGCCTAGGGCCATGGGTAAGCGCAGGGATTGAAACATGGACAGTCTGTTCCTGAACGTTGTCT
>CAZKTB010000091.1:0-6052 GCA_964555485.1 uncultured Thiopseudomonas sp.
GGGTGATGAGCACGCTGGAGCATCTGGCACCGCGCATCGAGATCTATTCGATTGACGAGGCTTTTCTGGATGTCAGCGGCATAGCGGACTTGCCCGCCTTTGGCCGTCAGGTGCGGGATACGGTGCGGCAGTGGACCGGTATTCCGACCTGCATCGGCATGGCTCCAACCAAGACGCTGGCCAAGCTGGCCAACCATGCGGCCAAGCAGTATCCCGCCACCGGCGGTGTGGTGGACCTGAGCGAGCGTCAGCGCCAGTTGCGGCTGATGCAGTTGGTGCCGGTGAGTGAAGTCTGGGGTGTGGGCCGGCGCACGGCAGCCCGCCTGCATGCGCTGGATATCCATAGCGCGCTGGACCTGGCCAAGGCCGACGCCAAGCGTATCCGCAAGCTTTTTTCCGTCACGCTGGAGCGTACCCTTGCCGAGCTGAACGGCGAAAGCTGTCTGGAGCTGGACGATCCGGCCACGCCGCGCCAGCAGGTCATCAGCAGCCGCTCGTTTGGTCACAAGGTCACCGAGTTGGCCCAGATGCGCGAAGCCATTTGCGAGTACACGGCCATCGCCGCCGAGCGCATGCGGCAGCAACAGCTGGCTGCACAGGCTGTCAGTGTATTCATCCGCACGACGGGCTTTGATGGTTACGACCGTCAATACAACAACATGGCCACGGCCCGGCTGGTCAGTCCACTGTGTGATACCCGTGATTTGGTGGAGCAGAGCATGCTGTTGCTGCAGCAGATCTGGCGTGACGGTTACCACTATGCCAAGGGTGGCGTGATACTGGCCGACCTGCGCCCAGCCGAAGCCGTACAAGCAGACCTGTTTGCCACACAGAAGCCACGCAACCCGGCATTGATGCAGGTGATCGACAGCATCAACCAGTCGGGCAAGGGACGGGTATTTCTCGCTGGCCAGGGCATGCGCCGCGACTGGGCCATGCAGCAGCAGTTTTTGTCGCCCTGCTATACCACGCGCTGGTCAGACATCCCCGTGGTGAAATAAGGCTCTGACATTAATGGCACACGCTTAAGCGAATTATTCCAGCCACAGCTGTCATCACATAATCTGGTAGCGTATTTTTGTGGGAGGGGGCTTGCCCCCGACAAGGGCTGTACTTTTCTCAGGGGCAAGCCCCTTCGCACAATTACACCCTGACAGCTTTCAGAGTGCCGTGCCCCGCTGCGGGATGCTAAAAGCCGAAACATCCACCCCCTCCAGCTCCAATAAATGGATTTTTCTGGCCAGGCCGCTGGCGTAGCCGGTCAGGCTGCCGTTCGTGCCGACCACCCGGTGACAGGGAATGATGATGGAAACCGGGTTGTGTCCCACTGCCCCACCTACGGCTTGGCTGGACATGCTGGCCCTACCCGTTTTTGCCGCCATCTGCCGGGCGATCTCGCCATAGGTGGTGGTTTGGCCATAGGGAATCTCGCACAGGATCTGCCAGATCGCGCGGCGAAACTCGCTGCCCTCGGGCGCCAGCGGCAGCAGGGAAACCTCGGGCTGTTCGCCGGCAAAATAGCTGTCGAGCCACTGCCTGGTCTGGTGGAAAACCGGCAAATCATCCCGCTCCTGCAGCTCGCCAAGGCGGCTGCCAAAGTATTTCTGGCCCTCAACCCAGAGACCGACAATCTGCTCGCCGTTGCTGCCCAGCGTCAGCAGGCCGATGGGTGAAGAATAAACCGTGGAGTAATACATGCTTTGCCCTCCCGGGGCTTTCACTGCAGCGAGTTCCAGAGGTTGACCACCGCATAGCTGCGCCATGGTCGCCATGCCTCTGCCATGTGCAGCATCTCTTTGGCCGTGGCCGGTGCCAGTGCCTTTTTCACGCCGGCGTCGGTTTCCAGAAAAGCATCGGTCCAGCCCATGGTACGCATGGCGATGTACTGCGCCGTCCAGTTGCCGATGCCCGGAATGGCGCAGAGCTTTTTCAGTTCTACCTGCGGCTCGGCTTTCGGGCTGAAGTCTATCGTCTTCTGCGCAAATGCCCTGGCCAGCCCGTCAATTGCCCGTGCCCGCATGGCCAGAATACCCAACGGGCCAAGATGGCTTTCCGGCGGGCCGTCCAGTGCCAGCAGACGCTCAGGCGCGGGAAACACGTGGGTCAGTTCCGGAATATCTGTTGCCACCTCTTCGCCAAAAGCACGCACCAGCCTGCCGGCCAGTGTGCGGGCGGCTTTCACCGTTACTTGCTGGCCAAGTACCGCACGTACCGCCATTTCAAAGGCGTTGAAGCTGCCAGGCAGGCGCGTGCCCGGCACACACAAACCAGGGCGAATATCATTCATCGGCGCCAGCACCGCGTAAATCTCTTCCGGATCGCAAGACAGATCAAACAGCTGACTGACCCGCTCCAGCACCTGTGGCGCAACCCTGTCCAAGGTTTCACTCATGCTGACGGTCAGGGCATTTCTTTCTGGGGCATGACTAATGCATACCCAGCCGGTCGGAGTGTTTTGCCCATCATCCTGCAAGCTGACTGTGCGCCAGTAAACGCCATCCTCTACATGCTCGACACCGGGAATGGCACGCGCCGCCAGAAAATCCAGCATCGCTGCATAGGGGTATGGCGGACGATAGTCCAGATATATAGGTGACATTTTCATCTTCCTGTCTGCCTGATCTGGCAGACCAATGGTGCGTCAGTTTTCCAGATACGCCTGTAGAAGCTTATCGCAAGTTCGCCTTTTTGCCCGTTCTGGTTTTAAATGAGCACGTATGACCGATTGGTCGAAACTATATGATTGCTTTATTCCACTCAGGAGGTGCAATGAGCACATCTGGTAACGCCGCCGAAACCAAAGGCGGCAGAGTAGTGTATGTCAACGGTGCTTTTGTTCCTGAACAGCAGGCGAGTGTCTCCGTGTTTGACCGGGGAATGCTGTTTGCCGATAGCGTATACGAGGTAACTTCGGTCATCGAGGGCCGGTTGATCGACTTTGCAGCCCATATGGAGCGGCTACGGCGCTCGCTGCGCGAGCTTGCCATCGAGCTGGCTGTCAGCGATGACGAGCTGCTGCAAATTCACCGGCAGCTGCTGGAGCAGAATGCGGTCACCGAGGGCATTGTCTACTGTCAGGTCAGTCGTGGTGTGCAGGACCGCGAGTTTCTGTTCCATGATGTACAGCTGACTCCAAGCCTGATCCTGTTCACTCAGGAGAAAAACCTGCTCAACAATCCCGTCTACAAGAAAGGCCTGCGGGTAACCACCCGGCCGGACTTGCGCTGGGGTCGCTGTGATGTGAAAACCACCCAGCTGCTGTATTCATCCATGGTCAAAAGCGAGGTGAGGACGCAAGGCTACGATGATGCCTGGCTGATCCGTGACGGCTTTGTCAACGAAGGCACTTCCAGCAATGTCTGGCTGGTGCAGGAAGGACGCCGCCTGGTTACGCCAAGCTTGTCCAATTCATTGCTGGCAGGTATAACCCGCGCGGCAATTATGCGTTTTGCACAGGAACATGGTTATGAAGTGGTTGAGTCTTCCTTTACCGCTGAAGAGGCCAAAGCTGCACAAGAAGCCTTTGTAACCTCGGCAACCTCCTTTGTGTTTCCGGTGATCAGCGTTGACAATACTCCCATTGGCGACGGTACTCCCGGCAAGGTTGCGGGCGAACTGCTGCAAATCTACATCAATGAATCGCTGAAGCATGCAATCTAATACAGCCACTTGGCTGTTAAGAGAGAATAATAATGACGACAAATAACGATAAAAGCGCCAAAAAAGGCAAATTAGACTGGTATTTCAAAACCAACCTGTTGTGGCGTGTCCTGATCGGCCTGATTCTGGGTGTCTTGGCGGGCATCACCCTGGGCGACAAGATCCTGTGGGTAGATCCTTTCGGCAAGGCTTTTGTACGCCTGCTGCTGATGATCGTCATGCCGCTGATCATCAGTACATTGGTGGTGGGCGCTGCCAACATCAGCCCGGTACAGCTGGGACGCTCGGGCCTGAAGATTGTGGCTTTCTACCTGACGACTTCAGGTATAGCCGTAGCCATTGGCTTGTTGCTGGCCAACGTTTTCAAGCCGGGTTCCGGTTTGAATCTGGCAGGCAGTGCCGATGCGGTCGGACGTGAGCTGAACCAGCCATCCCTGACTGATACCTTTCTGAATATCATCCCAACCAACTTCGTCAAGTCGATCGCGGCCGGCGAGGTTTTGCCGGTGATTTTCTTTTCCATCCTCTTTGGTATCGGTTTGTCCTACCTGAGGGTCAGCAAGGAAGACAGGGTCAAGCAAGCCGGCGATACGCTGTTCCGCCTGTTTGAAGGTATTTCCGAGATCATGTTCGTGATCGTGCGTTGGATCATGGAGTATGCGCCCATTGGCGTGTTTGCCCTGATTGCCGTGGTTTTCGCCAAGGAAAGCTCGGCCATTGTCGGCTCACTGTCACTGGTGGTATTGGCAGTTTATCTGGGCCTGGCTGTTCACCTGATCCTGGTGTACGGCGGCTTCCTGATGTTCAACAAGCTGAGCCTGAAGACCTTCCTCAGAAAGGCGCGACCAGCGATGCTGACCGGTTTTGTCACGCGCAGCTCCGGCGGCACCCTGCCGCTGACCATGAGTTCCTGTGACAACATGGGTGCCAGCCGTGAGGTTTCATCCTTCACCATTCCGCTGGGCGCCACCATCAACATGGATGGTACGGCCATTTATCAGGGTGTTTGCGCCCTGTTCATTGCCTTTGCAGTGGGAATGGACCTGAGTTTTGGCCAGCAACTGACCATTATCCTGACCGCCGTACTGGCATCCGTTGGTACTGCCGGCGTGCCTGGTGCAGGTGCCATCATGCTGCTGATCGTGCTCAACTCGGTCGGTCTGAGCATTGACGACGGTACCGCCGTAGCAGCCGCCTATGCCATGATTCTTGGTATTGACGCGCTGCTGGACATGGGCCGTACCTGCTTGAACGTTTCCGGTGACATGGCCGGTACCCTGATTGTTGCCAAGAGCGAAAACCTGCTGGACCAAGAGCAATTTGACAGCTAACCGCTCGTTTCCCGCCTGACTGTCCGGTGCCTGTATTCCTGCAGGTACCGGGCAGCATCTTCCTAACACTCCCCCGTCACACTCCATACAGACTATTTTTAATAGATAGCTATCAATTTTTTCGTTCTGGTCCCTTTCGCTACTTGCATACGGCAACAACAGGTTTACCATCGAAGATCCACCCAAATCATTACGGAGCTTACGATGGAGCAACGACTCAATTACCAGAAGATTGGCAGCGGCGCCTTCAAAGCCATGCTGGGCATGGAAAGCTACGTGCGCCAAAGTGGCCTGGAACACTCGCTGCTGGAGCTGGTAAAAACCCGCGCCTCACAGATCAACGGCTGTGCGTTCTGCATCGACATGCACACCAAGGACGCCCGTGCAGCAGGTGAAACCGAGCAGCGCCTGTATGGCCTGAGCGCCTGGCACGAGACCCCGTTTTATACCGAACGCGAACGCGCTGCCCTTGAGCTGACCGAAGCTGTTACCCTGATCACCAATGGCGGTGTGTCGGACGAGCTGTATCAGCGGGTACGTGAGCATTTTACCGAAGAAGAAACAGTCAACCTGACGGCGGCCATCATCGCCATCAATGGCTGGAACCGTCTGGCCCTGACGTTCCGCACCGTGGCAGGCACCTATCAGCCGGCCTAGACCGGCTTGCTGTACTGACAAGTCTGCCGCAAGGCCAGTAGCCGACGGCAGACCGGTTGCACGAAAACAACTAAAACAAGAGGTGAACAATCATGAAAGGCAGCTGTTTGTGTGGAGGCGTGGAGTATGAAATCGACCCGCCCCTGAAGACATTTCAATACTGTCACTGCTCAAGGTGCCAGAAATTCACCGGCGCGCCCCACTCCGCCAGCCTGTTTGTGCCACCGGCACAGTTTCGCTGGCTCAAGGGTGCCGACCAGGTGGGTACCTATGATTTGCCCGAGGCAAAGTATCTGACCACGGCATTCTGCAAGAACTGCGGCTCGTCCCTGCCCTTCACGGTCAAGGGCGGCAGCAATGTGGTGGTGCCGGCCGGCACTCTGGATGAAGACCCGGGCATTCGC
>CAZKTB010000092.1:0-6005 GCA_964555485.1 uncultured Thiopseudomonas sp.
CTGGCCAAGCCGGGCACCATCAAGCCGCACACCCAGTTCGAAGGTGAAGTGTACGTTCTGTCCAAGGAAGAGGGTGGCCGTCACACTCCTTTCTTCAAGGGCTACCGTCCACAGTTCTACTTCCGTACCACTGACGTGACCGGAAGCTGTGAACTGCCAGAAGGCGTTGAAATGGTCATGCCAGGTGACAACGTCAAGCTGGACATCACCCTGATCGCTCCGATCGCGATGGAAGAAGGCCTGCGCTTCGCCATCCGTGAAGGCGGTCGCACCGTAGGTGCTGGTGTTGTTGCAAAAATTATTGCATAACACTTGACAAATAGTTCTAGGTCGGCATAATAGCCGGCCTAGCAACGTTCTAGGCCAGTAGCTCAATTGGCAGAGCGACGGTCTCCAAAACCGTAGGTTGGGGGTTCGATTCCCTCCTGGCCTGCCACTTTTCTGTGGCTCCTTTCCTCTAGGATTCTGAATAAATGAATGCCAAAACTGAATCCGGCTCAACCTCTGGACGTCTTGACACCCTGAAATGGCTTGTAGTTGCTGCGCTGGTCGCGGTGGCTGTGGTTGGCAACCAGTACTTTGCAGCAGAGCCCATTCTATATCGTGTAATTGGTGTGCTGGTGGTTTCTGCTGCTGCTCTGTTTGTAGCTGCCCAGACAACCAAAGGGCGCGCCACCCTGGTACTTGGTCGTGAGGCTCGCGCGGAAATCCGCAAGGTGGTCTGGCCCAACAGGCAAGAAACCGTGCAGACAACCCTCATCGTTGTAGCAGTAGTGCTGCTGATGGGCCTGATTCTCTGGGGTCTGGATTCTCTTTTTGGTTGGGTCGTTTCAATAATTGTAGGTTAATCCATGTCAAAACGCTGGTATGTAGTGCACGCATATTCTGGTTATGAGAAGCAGGTAATGCGCTCACTGAAAGAACGCATCAAGCACGCGGGCATGGAAGAAGAATTTGGCGATATTCTGGTACCCGTTGAAGAAGTGGTAGAAATGCGGGCTGGCCAGAAGCGCAAAAGCGAACGCAAGTTTTTTCCCGGTTATGTTTTTGTGCAGGTGGAAATGGGCGAGTCAGCCTGGCACCTGATCAAGAATACCCCGCGGGTTCTCGGTTTCATCGGCGGTACCCCCGACCGGCCTGCTCCCATTACCGAGCAGGAAGCAGAAGCCATGTTGCGTCGTGTGGCTGATAGCGGTGAAAAGCCAAGGCCGCGCACGCTGTTCGAGGCCGGCGAGACCGTTCGTGTTATCGACGGACCTTTTGCAGATTTCAATGGTGTGGTTGAAGAGGTCAACTACGAGAAGAGCCGTCTGCAAGTCGCGGTCGCCATTTTCGGCAGGGCCACTCCGGTAGAGCTCGAGTTCAGCCAGGTCGAAAAAGCTTAAAGTTTGATGTTTTTGTTGGCCGCCCAGGGATGGGGCGGCTTTTTGTGTCAGGGACGCTTCATGGGAAGCCTTAGGGCGCTATACCCGTTCTGGAGAAATCATGGCTAAGAAAATTCAAGCCTATATCAAGCTGCAAGTTAAGGCCGGTCAGGCCAACCCTTCACCACCCGTTGGTCCAGCGCTGGGTCAGCACGGTGTGAATATCATGGAGTTCTGTAAGGCGTTTAACGCTCAGACCCAGAGCATGGAAGCCGGTCTGCCGGTTCCTGTGATCATCACCGTATACAGTGACCGTAGCTTCACTTTCGAGACCAAGAGTACACCTGCCTCTTTCCTGCTGAAGAAGGCTGCCGGTATTTCTTCCGGTTCCGCCCGTCCCAACAGCGACAAAGTGGGCACTGTAAACCGCGAGCAGCTGGAAGAGATTGCCAAGACCAAGCAGGCCGACCTGACTGGTGCGGATCTTGATGCAGCTGTACGTACCATTGCTGGCTCCGCGCGGAGCATGGGCCTGAAAGTGGAGGGTGTGTAAATGTCTAAGTTGACCAAGCGCCAAAAACTGATTGCCGAGAAAGTGGAACACGGCAAGGCCTATCCTTTCGCCGAAGCGGCAACCCTGCTGGCCGAGCTGCCTGCAGTAAAGTTCAAAGAGTCCGTCGACATCGCCATCAACCTTGGTGTTGATCCGCGTAAATCCGACCAGGTAGTTCGTGGTGCGGTAGTTCTGCCCAACGGTACCGGCAAGTCAGTTCGTGTTGCCGTGTTCGCCCAGGGTGCTGCTGCTGATGCCGCCACCGAAGCTGGTGCTGACAAAGTTGGCATGGAAGAGCTGGCTGAAGAAATGAAAGCCGGCGATCTGAACTATGACGTAGTCATTGCTGCCCCCGATGCCATGCGTGTCGTTGGTCAGCTGGGTCAGGTACTGGGTCCACGTGGCCTGATGCCGAACCCCCGCGTCGGTACCGTAACTCCGGATGTGGCAACTGCAGTTGCCAATGCCAAGGCTGGTCAGGCGCGTTTCCGCACTGACAAGAACGGCATCATCCACGCTTCCATCGGCCAGATCGATTTCTCTGCCGAGAAGCTGCAGCAGAACGCTGAAGCCCTGCTGGGCGAGCTGCGTCGCCTCAAGCCTGCCTCCTCCAAGGGTGTCTACATCAAGCGTGTAACGCTGAGCAGCACCATGGGTCCTGGCCTGATGGTTGACCTGGCGTCCCTGCCGGACAAGTAAGATTTGGGGTCCCTGCTTAGCGGGGGCCGTCCAAGACCGTAGGTGTGCACACTTAATCAGTTTCTGGCCTACGTAGATGGTGCTCCCGGTTCAAATGAATCAGACACCAAAAAGTGCTCCGCAAGGAGCGTATTCAACAAGCAGGAGATAATCCCGTGGCAATTAGACTCGAAGACAAAAAAGCAATTGTTGCTGAAGTCAGCGAGGCTGCCAATGTTGCCCTGTCCGCTGTTGTGGCTGATGCCCGCGGCGTGACTGTCGGTGCCATGACCGGACTCCGTAAAGAGGCTCGTGAAGCAGGCGTTTACGTACGTGTTGTACGTAACACCCTGTTGCGTCGCGCGGTAGCAGGTACTCCTTTCGAGAACCTGACCGAGACCTTCACCGGCCCTACGCTGATCGCATTTTCCAATGAACATCCAGGTGCTGCTGCCCGGATTTTCAAGAACTTTGCAAAAGATCAGAAAGAGTTCGAAATCAAGGGCGCCGCATTTGAAGGCAACTTCATTGCAGCCAATCAGATCGACGTACTGGCAAGTCTGCCAACCTACGACGAAGCTGTATCCCAGCTGATGAGCGTAATTCAGGGTGCAACCAGCAAGCTGGCACGTACTCTGGCCGCTGTCCGCGACCAAAAAGAAGCGGAAGCTGCTTAAGCTTCGCAACCATTTTTTTGAATTCGATGGCCCAGGTGCCATCCCCAAATTACAGGAATTAGAGTCATGGCTCTTACTAACGAAGATATCCTCAACGCGATTTCCGAAATGTCCGTCATGCAGATCGTTGAACTGATCTCCGCCATGGAAGAAAAGTTCGGTGTAACTGCTGCCGCTGCTGCCGTTGTAGCCGGTCCTGCCGCTGGTGGTGAAGCTGCTGCCGAGCAGACCGAGTTTGCCATTCACCTGGTAGAAGCAGGCGACAAGAAGGTTAACGTGATCAAGGCCGTACGTGAAATCACCGGTCTGGGCCTGAAAGAAGCCAAGGCTGTTGTTGACAGCGCACCTTCCGTTGTTAAGGAAGACGTTGCCAAAGAAGAAGCCGAAGCTGCCAAGAAGACCCTGGAAGAAGCAGGCGCCAAAGTCGAACTCAAGTAATTTCGACAATGGTTGGCAGCCCTTGCATTATGCAACAGGCTGATGGCTGGTGGCTTATGCCACCGGCCTTTTGTCGTTAGTGGATGGTATTGGAAGACGCAACCCGGGTGGGCCTTCCAATGCTATCTAGGTAGCAAATCAATATTTGCAAACAAGCAGGTGACCGTTCTGGCCACCGTGCTGATTATCAAGCTGGGGAACGCTGATGGCTTACTCATATACTGAGAAAAAACGTATCCGCAAGGACTTTAGCAAGCTGCAGAATGTAATGGATGTGCCCTATTTGCTGGCCATCCAGCTGGACTCCTACCGCGAGTTTCTGCAGGCAGGGGTGAGCAAGGAGCAGTTCCGCGATATTGGCCTGCACGCGGCTTTCAAATCGGTATTCCCGATCGTCAGCTACTCAGGCAATGCTGCCCTTGAGTACGTCGGTTACCGCCTTGGCGAACCGGCCTTTGACGTCAAAGAGTGCATCATGCGCGGCATCACCTATGCCGCCCCGCTGCGCGTCAAGGTCCATCTGATCATCTTTGACCGCGAAAGCAGCAAGGCGGTCAAGGACATCAAGGACATCAAGGAGCAGGAAGTCTACATGGGCGAAATTCCGCTCATGACTGAAAATGGTACCTTCATCATCAACGGTACCGAGCGGGTTATCGTTTCCCAGCTGCACCGCTCCCCTGGCGTGTTTTTTGACCACGACCGTGGCAAGACCCACAGCTCGGGCAAGCTGCTGTACTCTGCACGGGTCATTCCTTACCGTGGCTCATGGCTGGACTTCGAGTTTGATGCCAAGGACTGTGTATTCGTCCGTATCGACCGTCGCCGCAAGCTGCCTGCCACCATTCTGCTGCGTGCGCTCGGCTACTCGACCCAGGATATTCTCGAAGCCTACTACGAGACCAACACGTTCCACTTGCAGGATGACGAAGTCAGCCTGGAACTGGTACCCAAGCGTCTGCGTGGCGAGCTGGCTTCCTTCGATATCCTCGACAATGACGGCAAGGTTATTGTTGAAGAAGGCCGCCGTATCACTTCGCGCCACATTGCCCAGCTGGAAAAAGCCGGCATCAACAAGCTGGTGGTTCCTGACGAGTACATCATCGACAACACCACTGCACGCCCTGTCGTGCATCCGGTGACCGGCGAAATCATCGCCGAGTGCAATACCGATATCACTGCCGAGCTGCTGGAAGAGTGCCGCAAGGCTGGTGTGGTACAGATCGAAACCCTGTACATCAACGATATCGACTGCGGTCCGTTCATCTCAGATACGCTGAAAATCGATGCCAGCACCAATGAGCTGGAAGCCCTGGTCGAGATCTATCGCATGATGCGCCCCGGCGAGCCGCCCACCAAGGATGCGGCCGAAGGCCTGTTCAACAACCTGTTCTTCACCAGCGAGCGCTACGACCTGTCTGCGGTCGGTCGCATGAAGTTCAACCGCCGCATCGGCCGTGAAGAAATCACCGGTCCGGGCACCCTGGACAAGGAAGACATCGTTGAGGTGCTGCGCACCCTGATCAACATCCGTAACGGCAAGGGTATCGTTGACGACATCGACCACCTGGGTAACCGTCGCGTACGCTGTGTTGGTGAAATGGCCGAAAACCAGTTCCGTATTGGTCTGGTGCGTGTCGAACGTGCGGTCAAGGAACGTCTGTCCATGGCCGAAAGCGAAGGCCTGATGCCACAGGACCTGATCAACGCCAAGCCGGTTGCTGCTGCGGTCAAGGAATTCTTCGGTTCCAGCCAGCTGTCCCAGTTCATGGACCAGAACAACCCGCTGTCCGAGATTACCCATAAGCGTCGTGTCTCCGCACTTGGCCCGGGCGGCCTGACCCGTGAGCGTGCCGGTTTCGAGGTACGTGACGTACACCCGACCCACTATGGTCGCGTCTGCCCGGTAGAAACTCCGGAAGGCCCGAATATCGGTCTGATCAACTCGCTGTCCACCTATGCCCGTACCAACGAGTACGGCTTCCTTGAGAGCCCCTACCGTGTGGTCAAGGACAGCAAGGTCTCCGACGAGATCGTCTTCCTGTCCGCCATTGAAGAAGCGGATCACGTGATTGCCCAAGCCTCTGCCGGCATGAACGAAGAGGGCGAGCTGATCGAGGAGCTGGTAACCGTTCGTCACCAGAACGAATTCACCGTCAAGGATCCGTCCGAAGTGACCCTGATGGATGTCTCACCCAAGCAGGTGGTATCCGTGGCGGCGTCGCTGATTCCGTTCCTTGAGCATGACGATGCCAACCGTGCCCTGATGGGCTCGAACATGCAGCGTCAGGCTGT
>CAZKTB010000093.1:0-5972 GCA_964555485.1 uncultured Thiopseudomonas sp.
TATGGGTATCGGTCTGAACTTCGGTGGTGCTGCCAAGCCAGCTCCTGTTGTTGTAGAGCCAGCTCCAGTTGTCTACGAAGAGCCAGTTGAGCCAGAAACCGTTCGCGTTGAGCTGGAAGTCCTGTTCGACTTCGACAAAGCCAACGTCAAGGATGGCAGCTACGCCGACATCCAGAACCTGGCCGAGTTCATGAAGCAGTACCCACAGCTGAGCACCACTGTTGAAGGTCATACCGACTCCACTGGTCCTGAGAACTACAACCAGCAGCTGTCCGAGCGTCGTGCCGACGCTGTTCGCCAGGTACTGGTTGAGCAGTACGGTGTTGAGTCCGAGCGTGTAAGCTCCGTTGGTTACGGTGAGAGCCGTCCAATTGCTGACAACAGCACCCGTGAAGGCCGTGCCCTGAACCGTCGCGTAGAAGCAGCGGTTGAAGCACAGGTTCAGTAAGAACTGAATCAAGCGACGAAAAACCCGGCTTAGGCCGGGTTTTTTGTTTTCAGGAGTGTTGAAACTGTGCGGGAGTAGAGCCTATAACTCTTGGGCTATCCAGGCTTTGCTTATATGACCAGTGGTTCAAGTTGCCCCGCAGTTATTGTTTGTTCTGATCTGGTTTGATTTCAATGGCAGATAAAACTGTAGTCGTCACTATAGGGTTTGAACCGGTAATCTTCTGAACACCAAAGTTGGCAGAGGAACATAGGGTTTTTGACCTGTATCAGCAAGATCGATGCGGAGTGTTATGAAGATATGGGGAAAGTTGAACATGTCTGATAACTATGGATCTATTTGTTCTGATAAAACAAATACTTGCGTTATCTTATAGCCACAGAGGAACCTGTAGCGAGATTGCTATGGCTCAAACATGTGAAACTGGAGGCGCTCATGTCTTTGCGGCATGAGCGCCTCCAGTTTTCCATCAGACAGCCAATGCGGCAGGCTCCAGCACGTTCACTGCTGCGCGACGCCTGAACAGGGGCAGGGGAGAGTCCCATGAGCCTTGGTATTGCACGCTGAACTCGTCCAGTGCCAACAGGGCATCATGCGGGTCACGGTCATTGCGTACGGCAAAGGCGTCAAAACCACAGCGTTGCATCATCAGTAGTTGGTCACGCAGTACGTCGCCAATGGCACGGATTTCGCGGCTGAAGCCGTAGCGTTCACGTAACAAGCGGGCACTGCTGAAATGACGGCCATCTGTGAATACCGGGAAGTTCAGCGCAATAAGGCTGAAGGTACCCAGATCTTCTGCCAGGTCTTCCACCAGCTGGTTGCTGTCGAGCCAGATGCCCAGATTGGGCAGCTGGCGCAGTTCTGCAGAATGAGCCTGCCAGAGTGCCAGTGGAACTATGGGCTGCTGGCAGCCCAGGGTGTCCTGCAGGGTTGCATCGGCTGGCAGTAGGTTCCATTGGTCCTTTATGATTTCGCGGTTTTTAATGATGCGGGGCATAGACTCTCTCCTTGAAGGGTTCCAGGCCGATGCGCTGGTAGGTGTCGATGAAGCGCTCTTCTTCAGTACGGTTATCCAGGTAGACGTTGATCAGCTTGCCGATCACGTCAGGCATGTCGTTCTGGGCAAATGAGGGGCCGAGTATTCGGCCCAGTCCGGTTTCACGGCCGCTGTGGCCGCCCAGTGAAACCTGATAGAACTCCTCACCTTTCTTGTCCACGCCAAGGATGCCGATATGACCGATATGGTGATGACCGCAGGCATTCATGCAGCCGGAAATGTTCAAATCCAGATCGCCAATATCGAACAGGAAGTCCAGGTCATCAAAACGTTGCTGGATGGCCTCGGCCACCGGGATCGATTTGGCGTTGGCCAGGGCGCAGTAGTCACCGCCGGGACAGCAGACGATATCGCTGAGCAACCCGATGTTCGGTGTGGCAAAGCCCAGCTCGCGGATCTCCTGCCACAGTTGCCAGAGCTGACGTTGTTCGATATCGGCGAGCACGATGTTTTGTTCGCGGGTGCCGCGCACCTCACAAAAGCTGTAGCGGTCGGCCAGATCGGCCAGGGCATCAAGCTGTTTGGCGGTGATGTCACCCGGCGCTACACCGGTTTTCTTCAGGGAGAGTATGACACTCACATAACCGGGTTTTTTGTGTGCCCTGGTGTTGCGTGAACGCCAGCGGGCAAAGCCCGGATACTTCAGATCCTGCTGTGCCAGAAGTTCCTGTTCATCCTCAAGCACCAGATAGTCAGGCTCGGTAAAGTGCAGGCTGACGCGTTGCACTTCCTCTTCAGTCAGGGTGGCCGGGCCGTTTTTCAGGTGTTGCCATTCTTCGTTGACCTTGGCAGCAAAACCTTCAGCCGTCAGGGCCCTGACCAGAATCTTGATGCGGGCCTTGAACTTGTTGTCACGGCGGCCGAAGCGGTTGTAGACGCGCAGAATGGCTTCGTTATAGGTCAGCATGTGCTGCCAGGGCACAAATTCATTGATCACGCTGCCCAGCATTGGCGTGCGGCCGAGGCCGCCGCCAACCAGTACACGAAAGCCCAGTTCACCTTCTGCATTGCGTACCAGGTGCAGGCCGATGTCATGCACTTCAGTGGCGGCACGATCGGTCTGGCTGCCGCTGATGGCAAACTTGAACTTGCGTGGCAGACGCAGGAATTCCGGATGAAATGTCGACCACTGACGCAGAATTTCACACCAGGGCCGCGGGTCCTCCAGCTCGTCCGGTGCCACGCCGGCAAAGGGGTCGGTGGTGGTATTGCGAATGCAGTTACCGCTGGTCTGGATGGAGTGCATCTGTACGCTGGCCAGGTCAGCCAGGATGTCGGGCACATCTTCTAGCTTGGGCCAGTTCAGCTGCACGTTGGTGCGGGTGGTAATGTGGGCGTATTCCTTGTCATACTTGCGCGTGATGTGGGCCAGCATGCGCAGTTGACGCGAAGCCAGCATGCCGTATGGACCGGCAATGCGCAGCATGGGTGCATGACGCTGTATGTAGAGGCCGTTTTGCAGGCGCAGGGGCAGAAATTCTTCCTCGCTCAGTTCGCCGGCAAGATAGCGGCGCGTCTGGTCGCGATACTGGGCAACCCGTTCTTCAACGAGCTGCTGGTCATACGAGTCATACAGATACATAAGGCTGTCCCTGGGTCCGATCAGTGAAACGATCGGCACAGTAACAAGCTTTCTTTATGCTATAAAGTAATTGTTTTTCATATGTTGATTCTATTATCTAATAAGAATGGCTGAAAATAACCGTTTGAAAGACAATCCGTCAGTGTTGACAGTATCGGAGTGAATTTGTGGAAAATCCGGCAACAGACAGCGGCTCTGCCGCAATCAGGGCAGATAAAAGGCATCTTTCGGCACCTGCTTCCCGTACCGGTACGCTTTGGCTTGTGCTGGGGCTGACACTGCTGTTGATTGCCGGCCTGCATGCATTTCATCGTCACGAGCTGCATGGCTTGCAGCAGCAGCTGGTGGCAACCCAGGAAAGCTTTGCCGGACTTGGAGAGGAGTCGTTGCAGCAGTTGCAGCAGCTGGATGACCGGACCACGGGGCTTGCCGCCTTGCAGGGGCGTGTGCAAGGCATGCTGCTGGAGCAGGGCAGATTGCGACAGCAGGTACAGGACCTGATGCTGTCAACGGACGGGGTTGACGCCTTGCAGGCAGGACAGAAACGCCTGCAGCAAGAATTGCCGGGATTGACGCGGCAACTGGATGAGCAGTCGCGTATGGTGGAGCAAGCGGCCCTTGCGCTTGATGCTGCCCAGCAGAAGTTGCAAGCCCGTCAGGACAAATTTGAGAAAATCCAGGATGAGCAGGATGAGGCGCTTTCCAGTCTGGCCCTGGAGCTGACTACATCCCTGCAGGAATGGCAGCTGCTGGACCGGCAACAGAAGGAACTGCAATTGATACGCCTGGCTGCTCTTGAGCAGGAATTGCAGCTGTTGCTGGAACGGATGGATGCAGTTGCCGAGGATTCACGTCATGCCGAGCTGCAACAGTCCGTCCTTAAACTGGCGCAACGCGTGGAGGCCGACCGGCAGCGCCGGCAACAGCTGGAGGAAGAGATGGCTGCCTTCCGTTTGCAGGTGACCAGGACGCAGGATCGCCTGCTGCAGCGGCTGAATACAGTGCAGCAATAGGTCGGGCCGGGTTGACCAGCCAAGGCTTGAGGGCGTTGGGCAAGTCATGACGCAAGCATGCGGTTTCAGTGCCAAGGGGGCGGAATTGGCTGATCGAATCGATCAGCTAGAGACCATTGAGGACATGGACTGTGGCCAGGGCGCCGGCCAGAAAGAGCAGGGCACCACCAAGGCTTTTCCAGCGTAGCCGGCGCGCCAGCTCATCCTCGCCATGACTGGACAGGATATAGGGCAGGTTTTCATCAGGTTTGCGCATGTAATGAGCGGCGGGTACCTGTGCCTGTTGTCGTTGCTGCTGTTTGGCCTGTTGCCTGGCAGCAATGCGGACCCGGTCCCATTCGCTGTCGTCGAACTGGCCGTCGCCATTGAGATCAAAGCGCTTGAGCAGGCCGGGAAAATCCTGTTTCCATTCACGAATGATGGCTGACTGCATGCGGTCGATGTCAAAGACCTGGTGTCCACCGCCCTGTGAATGGAAGTGGCCGATGGCATACAGGGGATCACCGCTGTGCAGACGTTCTTCGGTGTAGCGGTAACGGCGCTGGCCCAGCATCGCGGCACTGAACCAGCGCTGTGGCTTGCCGGTTTGTGGATGACGAAGGTTGCCCTGCCAGACCTGGCGGCTGACCGTGACTACTTTGGCGCCGGCAGGATCGATCAGGCAATGACCGGTGCTGTCTTCAAGACGCAGGAAGGCTTCGCTGGATTTGCTTTCCAGTGTGCGCCAGTTGTGGTGCTTGTTGTTGCCGCTGCGCTGATATTCCTCGATGCGGTAACTCCACCAGACGCAGGGTTCACCAGTCAGGGGAGCCTGTAACTGGCCTTTCTGTTCACGCAGAAAGCCGTACAGCTCGACATAGCCCTGGGCTGCCGAGCGTATCTTGGAGGTAGGGGTGTCAAGCAGAAAGCGGGCCTGACGCTGACAGTTGATGAACCACCAGGCGCCACCGACAGTCATGCTGCCGGTGATGCCGAGGGTAACGGTGAGGCCCAGCCAGTCCATGCCTAGCCGAACAGCTCGCGGATGTTGACGTCTGCGGTTTCGGCCTCGGAGAAGCGCAGCAGCTCGGCGGCAGCAAAGCCGAACTGGCGGGCAATCAGCACGTCGGGAAACTGTTCGATGCGCACGTTGTTCAGGTTGACCGCTTCGTTATACAGCTCGCGACGGTCGGCGATGGCACTTTCCAGGCTGGCAATGCGCTGCTGCAAAAACTGGAAGCTTTCGTTGGCTTTCAGTTCCGGATAGTTCTCCGCCAGGGCAAACAGCTTGCCCAGGCCGGCACGCAGTCCGGTTTCGGCCTGTCCCAGGGCACCGATATCATGGGCTTCCTTGGCCTGGTGGACGGCGTTGCGCGCACTGATTACCGACTCCAGCACCGACTGCTCGTACTCCATGTATTGTTTGCAGGTTTCCACCAGCTTGGGCAGTTCTTCATGGCGCTGCTTGAGCAGTACGTCAATATTGGCCCAGGCCTTGCCTACACCATGCTTCAGCCGGACCAGACCGTTGTACAGACCCACGCCCCAGAAAACCAGCAGGGCTGCGCAAACCAGAATGGCGACGAGAATCAGGCTCATGGGGTGCTCCTTGAAATATGTCCGTGCTGTTATGTTCAGGGGGCTGAGTATACAGGAAAGCAGGCTGGCCACAGAGCCTGGCGGTCGTGAGCGGGATCACAAAACTGCGGTATCTTGTCAGTTGCCGAGCGAAGTTGCCGCATAAGGACAGGACGTCGAAAACAGCCTTGTCGAGGCTGGAGCAGAGGCTGATTGCCGTCAGGCAGTAGCCGGAGAAAAGCGCTCCTGCAGGGACTGCAGCAACACGCTGACCTTGTCGACGGATTCCTGATACTCGGCCTGCCAGTCGGA
>CAZKTB010000094.1:0-4641 GCA_964555485.1 uncultured Thiopseudomonas sp.
TGTTTGGCGTGTTCTGGGTTGATTTTGTCTGGGCCAAACTGGCCATGCTGCTCACGGCGGTCGGGGTGACAACCTACCTGTGGCGCCTGCCGGTGGCTGATACGGAGTAATCCTGAACCTGTTGATTCGATTTTGATCTGTAGGGCCGAACTTATTTGGACAATTGCGGTTCGGTGCCGCCGTATAAGGCTGTGTGCGAATGAATTCGCACCTGCAAATAACACTCTCATTCCGCGCGTAACGCAGTGAAGTCGCGGAATCCATAAAGCGATGAATCCTGCGCTTCCGCTCCGCTGCACGCAGAGTGATGGCGGTTGTACCTGTGCGAAGGAGCTTGCCCCTGAGAAAGCGTTGAACCTGCTGTCGGGGGCAAGCCCCCTCCTACAAAAGGCTGTACTATCAATGTGCGAACGTATGAGTACCTACAGCAGTCGAACCCTACGGGATTTCAACTCCCGCCTGATTCAGCATGCTGCACAGCCGTATCAGTGGCAGGCCAACCAAGGCGGTAGCGTCCTCGCCTTCGGTAGCGCGAAACAGGCTGATGCCCAGCCCCTCCGACTTGAAACTGCCGGCACAATCAAAAGGCTTTTCCCTGTCCACATAGCGCTCGATCTGCGCATTGCTCAGCTGGCGAAAATGTACGCTGAAGGGTACGCAGTCCACCTGCAGCTGCCCGCTGGCGCTGTCGAGCAGGCACAGGCCGGTATAAAAAATCAGGCTGCGGCCGCTGGCTGCCTGCAACTGCTGTATCGCTGCCTGCCGGTTGCCGGGCTTGCCGATGATTTGGCCATCGAGCACGGCAACCTGGTCCGAACCTATGATCAGGTGTTGCAAGAACTGCTTGCGCAGGGCTCCTGCCTTGGTAGCGGCCAGTCGCTGCACCAGGGCGGTGGCATCTTCATCGGGCAACGGACTTTCGTCGATATTCGGGCTGCGGCAAACAAAGGGCAATTGCAGTCGTTGCAGCAGCTCGCGACGGTAAGGCGAGCCTGAGGCTAGAACCAGTGGGCGCATGTCGGAAAATCCGTGAGTGGCAGGCAGGTATAAAGAGAAATCCGGAATCGGGTATACTATCGCCCATTTCCGGCTGGACCAGATTTGAGGTTTTTCATGTTCGACAATCTTAGCGAACGTCTTTCGCAAACGCTACGCAATGTCACCGGTAAGGCAAGACTGACCGAAGACAATATCAAGGACACCTTGCGCGAAGTGCGCATGGCACTGCTCGAAGCGGACGTTGCGCTGCCGGTAGTCAAGGACTTTGTCGAGGCCGTGCGCGAACGCGCGGTGGGTACCGAAGTATCACGCAGCCTGTCACCAGGTCAGGCGTTCCTGAAAATTGTCCAGGGCGAGCTGGAAACCATGATGGGTGCGGCCAACGAAGAGCTGGCCCTGAATGCGGCGCCGCCAGCAGTGGTACTGATGGCCGGTTTGCAGGGTGCCGGTAAGACCACCACCGTGGCCAAGCTGGCCAAGCACCTGAAAGAGCGCAAGAAGAAAAGCGTGATGGTGGTATCTGCCGACGTTTACCGTCCGGCGGCGATCAAGCAGCTGGAAACCCTGGCTGGTGAAGTCGATGCAATCTTCTTCCCGTCCGATATAAGCCAGAAGCCGGTTGATATCGCCAACGCGGCGATCAAGGAAGCCAAGCTCAAGTTCATCGATGTGGTGCTGGTGGATACCGCCGGCCGCCTGGCCATCGATGACGAGATGATGGGCGAGATCAGTGCGCTGCATGCTGCGGTAAACCCGGTGGAAACCCTGTTCGTGGTCGATGCCATGACCGGTCAGGATGCCGCCAATACCGCCAAGGCCTTCAACGAAGCCCTGCCGCTGACCGGTGTGGTGCTGACCAAGGTCGACGGTGATGCCCGTGGTGGTGCCGCCCTGTCGGTACGCGCCATTACCGGCAAGCCGATCAAGTTCCTCGGTATGGGCGAGAAGACCGACGCCCTGGAGCCGTTCCACCCTGACCGTATCGCCTCGCGCATCCTCGGCATGGGTGACGTGATGAGCCTGATCGAGCAGGCCGAGCAGAAGCTGGACCGCGACAAGGCGGAAAAGCTGACCAAGAAACTCAAGAAGGGCAAGGGCTTCGACCTTGAGGACTTCCGCGACCAGCTGCAGCAGATGAACAACATGGGCGGCATGGGCGGCCTGCTGGAAAAGATGCCCAACATGGGTGGCGTCAACCTGGCACAGATGCAGGGCATGCAGGGTACCGCCGAAAAACAGTTCAAGCAGATGGAGTCCATCATCAACTCCATGACTCCGGAAGAGCGTCGCAACCCCGATATCATCAGTGGTTCGCGCCGCCGCCGCATCGCCCAGGGCTCGGGCACCCAGGTGCAGGATGTGGGCCGGCTGATCAAGCAGCACAAGCAGATGCAGAAGATGATGAAAAGATTCATGGGCAAGGGCATGGGCAAGATGATGCGCGGCCTTGGCGGCATGATTCCCGGCATGGGTGGCATGCCTAAATTCTAATAAAACGCAAATAGCCCTTTGCAAATACGGCGTTTGCGCTTAGAATATGCGGCCTTTCGTGCGTGCACTGCGCGTACGAAAGGCTTTGTTCATTTTTACAACTACAGGAAAGAAGTTTAATGGTAACTATCCGTCTTGCACGTGGTGGCTCTAAAAAACGTCCTTTCTATCACGTAACCGTGGCTGACAGCCGCAAGTTCCGTGATGGCCGTTTCATCGAGCGCATCGGTTTCTTCAACCCAATTGCCCGTGGTGCAGAAGTTCGTTTGTCTGTTGACCAGGAGCGCGCCAACTACTGGCTGGGTCAGGGTGCCAAGCCATCCGAGCGTGTTCAGCAGCTGCTGAAAGAAGCTGCCGCCCAGGCCAACGCCTAAGCAGTAGCAGGTACACACATGACCACTGACGAACTTATCGTAATGGGCAAGATCGGCGCGGTGCATGGTGTGCGCGGAGAGGTGAAGATCCATTCCTTTACCGATCCGATGGAAAATCTGTTCGACTATCCGCTCTGGCATTTGCGCCGTGACGGAGAGACAAAACAGGTCAAGCTGGCCAGCGCCCGCTCCCAGGGCAAGGGACTGGTGGCCAAGATCGAAGGGCTGGATGACCGTGAAATTGCACGGACCTACACCGGCTTCGAGATTTGCGTGCCGCGCAGTGAACTGCCTGAACTGGAAGAAGGCGAGTATTACTGGCATCAGCTTGTAGGTCTTCAGGTGATCGATCAGCAACAGCAATTGCTGGGCAAGGTCAGTCATCTGCTTGAAACTGGCGCCAACGACGTTCTGGTGGTACGGCCCTGTGCCGGCAGCCTGGATGGTCGTGAACGTTTGCTGCCCTATACCGATCACTGCGTTTTGCAGATCGATCTGGACAAGGGCGTGATCGACGTTGAGTGGGACGCGGACTTCTGACCCCGACATGTTGAAAATCGGAGTCATCAGCCTGTTCCCCGAAATGTTCGCTGCCATCAGCGAGCATGGCATTACCAAGCGGGCAGTACAGCAGGGGCTGGTCAGCATTGAGTGCTGGAATCCCCGCAGCTTTACTGAAGACCGGCACCAGACGGTGGACGACCGACCCTTCGGCGGCGGCCCCGGCATGGTGATGAAAATAGAACCGCTGGAGCGGGCCCTGGCCGCAGCCAAACAGGCGCTGGGCGAGGACACGCGGGTGATCTATCTGTCACCCCAGGGCAAGGTCCTGAAACAGGCAGCGGTAAGCGCAATGGCGCAGGAAGAGAAACTCATCCTGATTGCCGGGCGTTACGAAGGCATTGACGAGCGATTCATCGAGGCGCACGTTGATGAAGAATGGTCCATTGGTGACTATGTACTTTCCGGCGGAGAACTGCCGGCCATGGTACTGATGGATGCCGTGATAAGGCTTCTGCCTGGCGCGTTGGGCCATGCGGATTCTGCGGTGGAGGATTCCTTTACCGACGGCTTGCTCGATTGCCCGCACTACACGCGACCGGTTACGTATGCGGGTAAAGATGTTCCTCAGGTGCTGCTTGGCGGCAACCATGAACATATCCGGCGCTGGCGATTGCAGCAGGCCCTGGGCCGAACTGCAGAGCGTCGCGCTGATCTTCTGGATGGCCGCTCGCTTTCTGGAGAAGAGAAAATGCTGCTGGATGAATACTTTGCCCAGCGGAACGATTTAGGTATCGATGGCAAACCCTGAGGTTTGTCTTTAGGAGCACAACATGACCAACAAGATCATTCAGCAACTTGAAGCTGAACAGATGAACAAAGAAGTCCCGGCTTTTGCCCCGGGCGACACTGTAGTTGTACAGGTACGGGTTCGCGAAGGCGACCGTCAGCGTCTGCAGGCATACGAGGGCGTGGTAATCGGCGTCCGTAACCGTGGCCTGAACAGCGCATTCACCGTTCGCAAGATTTCCAGCGGTGTGGGCGTGGAGCGTACTTTCCAGACCTACAGCCCACTGGTTGACAGCATTACCGTCAAGCGCCGTGGTGACGTGCGCAAGGCCAAGCTGTACTACCTGCGTAACCTGTCTGGTAAGGCTGCTCGAATCAAAGAGAAGCTCAACTAAGACCGGTATCCAGAAAAGCAGCCTTAGGGCTGCTTTTTTGTGTCTGGGATTTACGATATTTACTCAAGGCTGTATTTGAAATAAGAGTGCAT
>CAZKTB010000094.1:4651-5958 GCA_964555485.1 uncultured Thiopseudomonas sp.
TGTAAGCTCCCGGCCGCCATCCCTGGCGGCCAAGGCCCTGCAGTACCCGGAATCTACCGGTGTCATAAATATCGTGCTGTCTGTGGATCTTGCAGCAATGCATTAAAGTGGGCAGCAGTGTGCATTTGCCGCTTCAGGTTATAAAACTCCATGTGTCAATGGTGACTGGGAGGCATCATGCCGGATGACATGCAACTGATTGAAAGCTTTCTTGAGCGGCTCTGGCTGCATGATGGTCTGTCCGACAACACCCGTTCGGCCTACCAGGCGGACCTGGAGCAGTTTGCACTCTGGCTGCAAAAGAACCGGAGCAGTCTGCTGCAGGCCGGACGTGGCGAGTTGCTGGAGTATCTGGGCTGGCGTCTGCAGCAGGGCCACAAGAGCAGCTCCACGGCACGCTTTCTGTCGGCCGCACGACGCTTTTATGCGCAGGCGCTGGAACAGGGTAGCGTCAAAGAAGATCCCAGTGCACTGGTGGATATGCCGAAAACCGGTCGCACCCTGCCAGGCACCCTGAGCGAGGAAGATGTCGAGGCGCTGCTGGCCGCGCCTGATGTCAGCGAGCCGCTGGGCCTGCGTGACCGCTGCATGCTGGAAGTGCTGTATGCCAGCGGTTTGCGTGTCAGTGAACTGGTTGGTTTGCGGCTGGACGAGATCAGCATGCGCCAGGGTGTGGTGCGGGTCATGGGCAAGGGCAGCAAGGAGCGCCTGGTGCCGCTGGGTGAGCAGGCACTGGACTGGCTGGAGCAGTATCTGGCGGATGCCCGTCCATTGCTGCTGGCGGGCAAGGCTACTGATGTGGTGTTTCCCAGCCAGCGTGGCCAGCAGATGACACGGCAGACCTTCTGGTACCGGATCAAGCTGCATGCGCGCAATGCCGGCATTATCAAGCCGCTGTCACCCCATACGTTGCGCCATGCGTTTGCCACCCACTTGCTCAATCACGGCGCCGACTTGCGCGTAGTGCAGATGCTGCTTGGCCACAGTGACCTTTCGACCACCCAGATCTATACCCACGTAGCCACAGCCAGGCTGCAGGAGCTGCATGCGGAGCATCATCCGCGCGGTTAGAAGAGCTGCACGATACTTCTATTTATTCACACGGCGATGTTTCGGTTATCTGGTGGGGGCTGGTTTTGTTCGAATAAATTCGAACCTGCAGTTAGTTAAGTCGTATGGCTTGCAGACATATAGCCGATGGCTATTGATTTTGAAAACAATCAAGGTTTGTGCTATAATGCCATCTTTAACAAAAGGAGAAGCCATATGAGTCGCAAAGGAAGTGAAGCCATCAACGAAATCACCCA
>CAZKTB010000095.1:0-5894 GCA_964555485.1 uncultured Thiopseudomonas sp.
CCGACACCGGCAGCAGGAATGATCAGCCAGAACTTCATGCTCATTCCATCAGCAGGTACAGGGTTTCCCCTTCCCTGACCATGCCCAGCTCGTGGCGTGCGCGCTCCTCGACGGTTTCCATACCCTGCTTGAGCTCCATCACTTCGGCTTCCATGACGCGGTTGCGTTCCAGCAGGCGCTGGTTTTCCGCCTGCTGCTCGGCAATCTGCCCCTTCAGGCGGTTGACCTCGGCAATGCCGCCTTCACCCAGCCACAGCCGGTACTGCACGCCGGCCAGCAGCATGGCAAAGAGGATCAGGATCAACAGGGGGGCTTTTTTCATCACAGCATGTCCATGACAGAAAAGGGCAGCACAGGGCTGCCCTCGGGCTGGTCTTGCCAGGCGGTCTGTTAGCCGCGGAACTCGCTGCGTCCCTTGTAGGGTGCCTTGCTGCCCAGCTGCTCTTCGATGCGCAGCAGCTGGTTGTACTTGGCAACGCGGTCGGAGCGGCACAGCGAACCGGTCTTGATCTGGCCGGCAGCGGTACCCACCGCCAGGTCGGCAATGGTGGCGTCCTCGGTTTCACCGGAGCGGTGCGAGATGACCGCAGTGAAGCCGGCGGCCTTGGCCATCTGGATGGCTTCCAGGGTTTCGGTCAGGGAGCCAATCTGGTTGAACTTGATCAGGATGGAGTTGCCGATCTGTTCGTCGATACCGCGCTTGAGGATCTTGGTGTTGGTCACGAACAGGTCGTCACCGACCAGTTGCACCTTCTCGCCGATCTTGTCGGTGAGGATCTTCCAGCCGGCCCAGTCGGACTCGTCCATGCCGTCCTCGATGGAAATGATCGGATAGCGCTGGGTCAGGCCGGTCAGGTAGTCGGCAAAGCCTTCGGCATCGAACTGCTTGCCTTCGCCAGCCAGGTCGTACTTGCCGTCCTTGTGGAATTCGGTAGCAGCACAGTCCAGCGCCAACGTGATGTCCTCGCCCAGCTTGTAGCCGGCGTTGGCTACCGCTTCAGCGATGGCGCCCAGGGCCGCCTCGTTGGACTCAAGGTTCGGCGCGAAGCCGCCTTCGTCACCCACGGCGGTGTTCAGGCCGCGCTGCTGCAGCACGGCTTTCAGGTGATGGAAGATCTCGGCACCCATGCGCAGTGCATCGGCAAAGGTCTTGGCACCCACCGGCTGTACCATGAACTCCTGGATGTCGACGTTGTTGTCGGCGTGCTCGCCACCGTTGATGATGTTCATCATCGGCACCGGCATGCTATACTCGCCAGGCGTGCCGTTGAGGTCGGCAATGTGCGCATACAAGGGTACACCCTTGGCCTGGGCCGCTGCCTTGGCTGCTGCCAGGGAAACCGCCAAAATGGCGTTGGCGCCCAGCTTGGCCTTGTTCTCGGTACCGTCCAGATCGATCATGATGCGGTCCAGCGCTTGCTGGTCAACAGCATCCTGGCCCAGCAGGGCATCACGGATGGGGCCATTGACGTTGGCAACGGCTTTCAGCACGCCCTTGCCCAGGTAGCGGGACTTGTCACCATCACGCAGTTCCAGCGCTTCGCGGGAACCGGTGGAGGCACCTGAAGGAGCGCAGGCGCTACCAACAATGCCGCCTTCGAGAATCACATCCGCTTCAACAGTGGGGTTACCGCGGGAATCCAGGACTTCGCGTCCCTTGATGTCAATAATCTTGGCCATGGGCAGGAATACTCCGTTGTTTTGCAATTAAGCAGTTTCGATTACAGAAAAACTTTTTACCAGGTCGTCCAGCTGCTTGAGCTGGTGCAGGAAGGGTTCGAGCTTGTCCAGGCGCAGGGCGCAAGGACCGTCACACTTGGCATTGTCCGGATCGGGGTGGGCTTCGAGGAACAGGCCGGCCAGCCCCTGGCTCATACCGGCACGGGCCAGTTCGGTCACCTGGGCACGGCGGCCACCGGCCGAATCGGCACGGCCACCGGGCATCTGCAGGGAATGGGTTACATCGAAGAACACCGGGTAGTTGAACTGCTTCATGATGCCGAAGCCGAGCATGTCCACCACCAGATTGTTATAGCCGAACGAGCTGCCACGCTCACAGAGGATCAGCTGCTCGTTGCCGGCCTCTTCACACTTGGTCAGGATGTGGCGCATCTCTTGCGGGGCAAGAAACTGGGCCTTCTTGATGTTGATGACGGCATCGGTTTTCGCCATTGCCACCACCAAATCGGTCTGGCGCGACAAAAAGGCCGGCAGCTGGATGATGTCACAGACCTCGGCCACCGGAGCAGCCTGGTATGGCTCGTGCACATCGGTGATCACCGGCACATTGAAGGTTTTTTTTACTTCCTCGAAGATCTTCAGTCCTTCATCCAGCCCGGGGCCGCGGAAGGAGTTGATCGAGGAGCGGTTGGCCTTGTCGAAGCTGGCCTTGAAGACATAGGGAATGCCGAGCTTTTCGGTGACGCGGACATATTCCTCGCAAGCCTGCATGGCCAGGTCACGCGACTCCAGTACGTTGATGCCGCCAAACAGGACAAAGGGCCTGTCGTTGCTGATATCGATCTGACCGACGCGAATGGTTTTCTGGCTCATGCCTTCTTTTCTCCCTGATACTGCAAGGCCGCCTTGACGAAGCTGCTGAACAGCGGATGACCGTCACGCGGGGTTGAAGTGAATTCCGGATGGAACTGGCAGGCAACAAACCAGGGGTGGTCGGCAATCTCGACCGCCTCGACCAGGTGACCGTCCTCGGACCAGGAGGACACTTTCAAACCCGCTTGCTGCATTGGCTCCAGCAGGCTGGTGTTGACCTCGTAACGGTGGCGGTGACGCTCTTCAATCTCGCTGACACCATAGCTTTGCGCCAGCAGGCTGCCCTCTTCCAGACGGCACAGCTGTGCTCCCAGACGCATGCTGGCGGTACGCTCTTCCTCACCGGTTGGTGAAGTGCGCAGCACATAGCCCTGCTGCCATTCGGAAATCAGGCCAACCACCGGATAAGGGCTGTCCTTGTCGAATTCGGTGGAGTTGGCATCTTCCCAGCCCAGCACATTGCGGGCGTACTCGATGACCACCACCTGCATGCCCAGACAGATGCCCAGGTATGGAATCCTGTTTTCGCGGGCAAACTGGACGGTCTTGATCTTGCCTTCCACACCGCGCAGGCCAAAGCCGCCCGGCACCAGAATGGCGTCGACATCTTCCAGCATGCCGGTACCCTGGGTCTCGATATCTTCGGAATCGATGAAGCGCAACTTGACCCTGGTATCAGTGTGGATGCCGGCATGACTCATCGCCTCGATCAGCGACTTGTAGGCATCCAGCAGCTCCATGTATTTGCCGACCATGGCAATGGTGATTTCTTTCGACGGGTTGAGCTTGGCTTCAATCACCCGTTCCCACTCGCTCAGGTCGGCGGTGTCCGCTTCCATGCCGAAGCGCTCCAGGACGATATCGTCAACGCCCTGGGCATGCAGCACACCGGGAATCTTGTAGATGGTGTCAACATCCTGCAGGCTGATCACCGCCCGCTCTTCGACATTGGTGAACAGGGCAATCTTGCGCCTTGAGCCAAGGTCGATGTTCACTTCGGAGCGACAGACCAGAATGTCCGGTTGCAGGCCGATGGAACGCAGCTCTTTTACCGAGTGCTGGGTCGGCTTGGTCTTGGTCTCGCCGGCGGTGGCGATGTAAGGCACCAGCGTCAGGTGCATCAGCATGGCACGCTTGGCGCCCACTTCCACCCGCAGCTGGCGGATGGCTTCAAGGAATGGCTGTGATTCGATGTCGCCGACGGTACCGCCAATCTCGATCAGTGCGATGTCGGCATCGCCGGCACCCTTGATGATGCGGCGCTTGATCTCGTTGGTGATATGCGGAATGACCTGGATGGTGGCACCCAGATAATCACCGCGACGCTCGCGGCGCAGAACCTCTTCATACACCTTGCCGGTGGTGAAGCTGTTGTCGCGGGTCATGCGGGTGCGCACGAAACGCTCGTAGTGGCCCAGGTCCAGGTCGGTTTCGGCACCGTCATGGGTAACAAATACTTCACCATGCTGGAACGGACTCATGTTGCCCGGATCCACGTTGATATAGGGATCGAGCTTCATCATGGTGATTTTCAGGCCGCGGGCCTCGAGGATCGCAGCCAGGGAGGCGGCGGCAATACCTTTGCCCAATGAAGAAACCACACCGCCGGTGACAAAGATATAGCGCGTCATAAAAAACCCTGGAATCAGATGCAGGCGGTGTCGTCCGCCCGGAAAATTAACGTGCCTGCCCTGCAACCTGTGGTTGCAGTCACCCCAAACAAGCATCCAGGGCCAGCCACTCAAGACGGGTGACTAGTTTACGCTAAAGACGTGATCGACTCAATTCAAACATGAGCACCTGCAATGGCACGCCAGCCCTTGTCGCCGGCGCGCCTGTCGCTCCGCACCCTCAGGCATCCAGCGCTGCAGCATCTGTCACTACAGTGGCGAAAAAGTCTGCCAGTGCCGCCAGCTCCTGCTGGTGCAGCAGGTCGGCATCGGCCGCTCCGGGCAGCGGTCTGGTCGCGCATGCGGCACCCACTACTGTGCTCTGGTAGCCCAGATCCTTGGCCGCTCGCACGGTTGCGCTGACACACATGTGTGTCATGTATCCACAGACAATCAGCTCCTTGCGTCCAGTCGCATCCACTGCTTGCTGCAGATCACTGCCGGCAAAGGCATTGGGCAGCGGCTTGTCGATGACTGTCTCGCCCGGCAATGGTGTGAGTTCGGTAAAGATCTGCCCGCGCTCGCCTTCCGGATCAAACAGGTAACCGGGCACACCCATGTGGCGCACATGAATGACCGGTGTGCCGCTGGCACGCGCCTTTTCCAGCAGCTGCAAAATCTGTGTGGCGGCCGGCTCCACTCCGGGCAGCTTCATGTCACCCATGCGGTACTCGTTCTGGGCATCAATGATGACCAGCACGGCATCAGTCCAGGCTGCGGGCGGATGTGCGCTACCGGTCAGGTCAAACAGGGTTGGCAGACTCATGTCAGCTCTCCTTTAAATATCAAATGACAATCCATTCTGTAAAAGCTGCTGGCCGCCCGCAAGCCCGTGACGGGCAAGCGGCACCAAAGTTGGATCAGGACACTGGCGTCCAGTCCAGCTGCAACGTCTCAAAACCTGCCGCCCTGAGTCCGGACAGGCCCGCCACCGCCACCAGCCGGTCATCGGCAAACAGCAAGGGCAAGCGGTTGCGCAAGAAAACCGGTATTTTCTGCTCCTGCAGCAGACGTTTGAGGTCCCGCCGGCCACGGTCGGGCAGCTCCAGCTGCTCGCCTCCCAGGCGGTAGCCCATGCGCAGCGGCGCTGCGTTCAGCCCGACCACCCGCAGCATCCCATTGTCCGGCAATCTGTACTCGCCATTGGTCAGCTGCTGCAAGCCCGGATCAACCGGCTCCCGCAACCATGACGGCGGCAACCAGTACAGCCGCCGGTCATGACGCATCAGCGCCCCACCCTTCAGTTGCCACAGCGGCTGCGCATCGGCACCGGCGTTCAACAATGCATGCCAGCCGGCCCAGTGGGCGGTGTCCGGCAGGGCGGTTTTATCGCGCAACCAGTAGCGCAGCAGGTTGGTCTGACGTGATTCGGACAGGCTTTCGATCGCCTCGAGATTCAAGGTCTCCAATGGCAGCCAGCCTGGCTGAGGCTGCGTCATGGCCTGCTGCAGGTCGATTTCAGCCAGCTCGTCCAGCAAGCCCTGCGCCTGCTGCATGTGGCTGGCGGTACGCACCAGCACGCTGTTCAATGCCGGCCAGCGCTGACGCAAAGCGGGCATGACTTTGTTGCGTAACAGGTTGCGATCGTACGCATCCGAGCTGTTGCTCGGGTCCTCGATCCAGCTCAAATCATGCTCGTGGGCATATGCTTCAAGCCGCTCACGGCTGATA
>CAZKTB010000096.1:0-2138 GCA_964555485.1 uncultured Thiopseudomonas sp.
GCTATGCCAAGAGCCAGCCGCTGGAAGACTATCAGGCCCAGCGTCGTGGCGGCCGTGGCCGTTCCGCCACCGGCGTGAAGGAAGAGGACTATGTCGAACACCTGCTGGTAGCCAACAGCCATGCCACGCTGCTGCTGTTCTCCAGCAAGGGCAAGGTGTACTGGCTGCGTACTTTCGAGATTCCCGAGGCCTCACGTGCCTCTCGCGGTCGGCCGATGGTCAACCTGTTGCCGCTGGAAGATGGCGAGCGCATCACCGCCATGCTGGAAATCGATCTGGAAGCACTGAATGCCCAGGCCGAAGATGAAGGCATTGACGACGAGGATATGCCGGAACTGGCCGATGTGGCCGAAGATGTGGACAGCGATGATGCCGATGACGGCATGGAGTATGACGAAGCCGATGGTGCCTATATCTTCATGGCCACCGCCCACGGTACCGTCAAGAAGACCCCGCTGACCCAGTTCAGCCGTCCACGCAGCTCCGGCCTGATCGCGCTGCGTCTGGAAGAGGGCGATACCTTGATTGCCGCTGCCATCACCGATGGCTCCAAGCACGTCATGCTGTTCTCCGACGGCGGCAAGGTGATCCGCTTCAAGGAAAGCAATGTGCGCCCCATGGGTCGTACTGCCCGCGGCGTGCGCGGCATGCGTCTGCTGGAGGACCAGCAACTGATCTCCATGCTGATTCCCGAGCAGGATGACTGGATCCTCACCGCCTCAGAAAACGGCTATGGCAAGCGCACCGCACTGGGCGAATTCCCGCTGCGCGGCCGTGGTGGCCAGGGCGTGATTGCCCAGGTCCAGAACGAGCGTAACGGCAAGCTGGTCGGCGCGGTCCAGGTGCAGGATGGTGAAGAGATCATGCTGATCACCGACCAGGGCACATTGGTACGTACCCGCGTTGACGAGGTTTCCAGCCAGTCGCGCAACACCCAGGGCGTGACCCTGATCCGCCTGACCAAGGGCGAGCTGCTGGTCGGAATCGAGCGAGTCCAGGAACCCTCCGACGATGATGAAGATGAAATTGACGCAGACGTGGCTGACAGTAACGAAAGCAACGACAGCAACGAAAGCGCCGCTGACACAACCGAAACTCAGGAATAAACATCCATGACCACAAGAGCCTACAATTTTTGTGCGGGACCGGCTGCATTGCCGGAAGAGGTGCTGAAGCAGGCGCAAGCCGAACTGCTGGACTGGCAGGGACGTGGCCTGTCGGTCATGGAGATGAGTCACCGCAGTGACGAGTTTGTCGAGATCGCCCGTACCGCCGAGCAGGACCTGCGTGACCTGATGCAGGTGCCGGACAACTACAGGGTATTGTTCGTGCAGGGCGGTGCCAGCCAGCAGTTTGCCCAGATTCCGCTCAACTTCCTGCCTGAAGATGGCATTGCCGACTATGTCGATACCGGCATCTGGTCAAGAAAGGCCATTGATGAAGCCCGTCGTTTCGGCAACATCAACGTCGCTGCCAGCGCCAAGGAACAGGACTATTTTGCCATTCCCGGTCAGAACGACTGGCAGCTGAGCAAGGATGCCGCCTACCTGCATTACTGCACCAACGAAACCATTGGCGGCTTGCAGTTCGACTGGGTTCCGCAGGACTGCGATGTTCCCCTGGTTGCCGACATGTCGTCCGATATCCTGTCGCGTCCGGTTGATGTCAGCCAGTTCGGCATGATCTATGCCGGTGCACAGAAGAATATCGGCCCCAGCGGTCTGGTGGTGGTGATTGTACGTGATGACATGCTCGGCCGTGCCCGCAGCAGTTGTCCGACCATGCTTGATTACAAGGTGGCAGCAGACAACGGCTCCATGTTCAACACCCCAGCGTGCTTCTCCTGGTATCTGTCCGGACTGGTGTTCAAGTGGTTGAAAGCGCAGGGCGGTGTCGAAGCCATGGCCAAGCTTAACCACGAAAAACAGCGTCGCCTGTATGAGTACATCGACAGCAGCGAGCTGTACAACAACCCCATCAGTCGTAGCGCCCGTTCGTGGATGAACGTGCCATTCCGTCTGGCCAGCGACAAGCTGGACAAGCCTTTCCTGGCTGGCGCCGAAGAGCGTCGTCTGCTTAACCTGAAAGGCCACCGTTCGGTCGGCGGCATGCGTGCTTCCATCTACAACGCGGTACCG
>CAZKTB010000096.1:2238-5892 GCA_964555485.1 uncultured Thiopseudomonas sp.
GAGGCACAGGTGCTCAAGCGCATCATGGAAATGAACCAGGGCCCGCTGGACAACGAAGAGATGGCACGCCTGTTCCGTGAAATCATGTCCGCCTGCCTGGCGCTGGAGCAGCCGCTGCAGGTGGCCTATCTCGGCCCCGAGGGAACCTTCTCCCACGCTGCCGCGCTGAAGCATTTCGGCCAGTCGGTACAGGCCCGCTCGATGGCGGCGATTGACGAGATTTTCCGCGAAGTGGCCGCCGGTGCCGTGAGCTATGGCGTGGTGCCGGTGGAAAACTCCACCGAAGGTGCCATCAACCACACGCTGGACAGCTTCCTGGAGCACGATATCGTCATCTGTGGTGAAGTCGAGCTGCGCATTCACCACCACCTGCTGGTGGGCGAGAACACCAAGACCGACCACATCACCCGCATCTACTCGCACGCTCAGTCGCTGGCCCAGTGCCGCAAGTGGCTGGATGCCTACTATCCCAATGCGGAGCGGGTTGCGGTATACAGCAATGCCGAGGCGGCCAAGCGCGTCAAGGGCGAATGGAACAGTGCGGCCATTGCCGGTGACATGGCGGCGACCCTGTATGACCTGAGCATCCATGCGGAAAAGATCGAGGACCGCCCTGACAACTCGACCCGCTTCCTGATCATCGGCAGTCGTGCAGTGCCCGCTTCCGGTGACGACAAGACCTCGGTCATCGTTTCGGTCAGCAACAAGCCCGGTGCGTTGCACGAGCTGTTGATTCCGTTCCATGACAATGGTGTTGACCTGACACGCATCGAGACCCGCCCGTCACGCAGTGGCAAGTGGTCCTATGTGTTCTTCATCGACTTCATGGGCCATCAGGATGATCCGCTGGTCAAGGACGTGCTGGAAAAAATCGTCAGCCAGTCCACTGGAGTCAAGGTGTTGGGCTCCTATCCTAAAGCTGTACTTTAAATTATTGAGCTGTAATAAAGCGGGAGTGGAATTTGCATGAGCTGTGATTTCTTGCAACTGGCGCGTGCGCCGGTACAACAGCTATCCCCCTATGTTCCCGGCAAGCCGGTGGAAGAACTGGCGCGCGAGCTGGATTTGAATCCGGCTGACATCATCAAGCTGGCCAGTAACGAGAACCCGCTGGGACCAAGCCCGAAAGTGCTGGAAGCAATTGAAAAGGCACTGCCGGAGCTGACCCGCTATCCCGATGGCAACGGCTTTCTGCTGAAGCAGGCGTTGGCCGGGCATTACGGGCTGGATACCGCCCAGATCACCCTGGGCAACGGCTCCAACGATGTGTTGGAGCTGGTGGCCAAGGCCTGGCTGGAACCCGGCCGCAATGCCGTGTTCAGCCAGCATGCCTTTGCCGTGTATCCGATTGCCACGCTGGCAGCGGGCGCCGAGTGCCGTGAAGTGCCTGCGAAAGACTATGGCCACGATCTGGATGCCATGCTGGCCGCGATTGATGCCAACACCAGTGTGGTGTTCATTGCCAACCCGAACAATCCGACCGGAACCTGGTTTGATATCAGTGCTTTGGAGGGCTTTCTTGAGAAAGTGTCTGAGCAGGTGTTGGTGGTGCTGGATGAGGCCTACATCGAATACGCCTCCGGCAGCGAGCTGCCCGATGGCGTGAAGTATCTGTCCCGTTACCCGAACCTGATTGTTTCCCGCACCTTCTCCAAGGCCTATGGTCTGGCTGCCCTGCGTGTCGGCTACGCACTGTCTTCACCCCAGGTGGCTGAAGTGCTGAACCGTGTGCGCGAACCTTTCAACGTCAACAGCCTGGCGCTGGCTGCTGCCTGTGCCGCACTGGAAGACGAGGATTATCTGTTCCGCAGCCGGCTGGCCAACGACCAGGGCATGGAGCAGCTGGAGGCCGGGCTGGAAGCACTGGGACTGGAGTGGATTCCGTCAAAGGGTAATTTCATTGCCGTACGCTTCGCAACAGATGCCGCTGCCATCAACCAGGCATTGCTGGAAAAGGGCGTGATCGTTCGTCCGGTAGCGGGCTATGGCATGCCCGAGTTCCTGCGCGTTTCCATTGGTACCCATGAGGAAAATGCACGCTTCCTCGGCGTGCTGAAGCAGGTGCTGGCCAATGGTGCCTGAGACAAAAGTGGCTCCACTGACGGGCAGGCTGACAGTTGTCGGCCTGGGCCTGATTGGAGCATCTTTTGCCAAGGCGATACGCGAGCAGGGGCTCTGTGCAGAGGTGGTCGGTGTTGATAGCGATCCCGTGGTCTGCCGTGTCGCTCTGCAAATGGGTGTGATCGACCGCGGTGAGACCAGCCTGCTGGAAGGTTGTCGCGACGCTGATGTGATCATGCTGGCGGTGCCGGTACTGGCTGCTGGCACTATCCTGCAGCAGCTGGCGAAAGATCCGGCTACCCGCGATGCAGTGATTACCGATGTGGGCAGCGTCAAGGGTGTTTTCGTCCGCGCAGCCGAACAGGCCTTTGGTCAGCTGCCGGCCGGGCTGATACCCGGGCATCCCATTGCCGGCTCCGAACGCAGCGGTGTCACTGCTGCCGATGCCGGACTGTTTCGTCAGCACAAGGTCATCCTGACACCCCATGCGGCTACTGATCCGGCTGCGCTACAGCTGGTCAGCCAGCTCTGGGAGCACACCGGTGCCGATGTCGAGCAGATGAGCATCGAGCAGCACGATCTGGTGCTGGCGGCTACCAGCCACTTGCCACACCTGCTGGCCTTTGGCCTGGTCGACTCCCTGGCCAGACGGGACGAAAACCTGGATATTTTCCGCTATGCGGCTGGCGGCTTTCGCGATTTCACCCGCATTGCCGCCAGTGATCCGCAGATGTGGCACGACATTTTTCTGAGCAACCGCGATGCGGTGCTGCAACAGCTGGATGCACTGAACAAGGACCTGCAGGAATTGCGGCAGGCGGTGGCAGACAGCGACGGACACTCCCTGATGGGTGTCTTTACCCGGGCGCGGGTTGCGCGCGAACACTTTAGTACGATTTTGGCTCAACGGGCATATATGCAAACCATGGATAAAGAACTGATTTTTGTGGCGCAACCCGGTGGTGGCGCCCACGGCAACATCCGTGTGCCGGGCGACAAGTCGATTTCCCACCGCACCATCATGCTGGGATCGCTGGCAGAAGGTACCACCGAGGTGGATGGCTTTCTCGAGGGCGAAGACGCTCTGGCTACCATCCAGGCATTCCGCGACATGGGTGTAGTGATCGAGGGGCCGGTCGAGGGCCGCGTAGTCATTCATGGCGTAGGCCTGCATGGCCTGCAGCAGCCGCCAGGTCCCATCTATGTCGGCAACTCGGGCACCACCATGCGTTTGCTGGCCGGTATTCTTGCCGGTCAGGAGTTCGACAGCACACTGACTGGTGATGCCTCGCTGAGCAAGCGCCCGATGAACCGTATCGCCAATCCGCTGCGCGAAATGGGCGCGGTGATTGAAACGGCAGAAGAGGGCAGACCGCCACTGACCATCCGTGGTGGCCAGAAACTATCCGGCATCCATTACGACATGCCGATGGCCAGCGCCCAGGTCAAATCCTGCCTGTTGCTGGCCGGCCTGTATGCACAGGGCAATACCTCGGTAACCGAGCCGGCACCCACCCGTGATCACTCCGAGCGCATGCTGCAAGGCTTCGGTTATCCGGTTGAAGTGCACGAATCTACCATCAAGATCGAGAG
>CAZKTB010000097.1:0-5855 GCA_964555485.1 uncultured Thiopseudomonas sp.
ACAAGCACCCACACGAATTGCTTGATTCATTTGTTAAAGAACATTCCGGTGAAACATGAACTGTGTCTCAACCGAGGCTACGTATTATAGAAGGTTAATTTTCCTTGTCAACCCCTGATTTCAAAAATTTGTTTTTAAAATCAATTGCTTGGGTTGAACTCTATACAAGCCGCTGCCTGATGAGGTGCGTATTCTACAGATTTAAAATCGCTTGTAAAGCCCCTTTCGAAAATAATTTTCAGTACTGGCTGCCACAGCGGACAGAACGGCTTTCCAGGATCCTTTTGCCTTCTCCATCACGTAGCCAGACACGCACGGTGAAACCCATTGCGACGGCAAAGATCGAGTAACGCTCACCTGCAGCGAAATCCTCATAGTCAAACACGACCCTGCAATGCCGCCACTGTGATCCGCTTGAACTGCCCCTGCGTTCATGGCCCAGGCGCAATTCCAGTTGATGCCGCCCCGGTTCTAGCTGGAAATATCGTGCATCAGCAACCTTGGCTCCATCCAGGCGCATGGCAGAAAGGCTATAGCCGGCGCGACCATGGACTTCAACCCAGGCCATGGCCGGGTCATGTTCAGGCAGGGCTGCCTCGCAACCGCTTGCCAGTATCGCCAATAACAGGACGCCCAGTATTCTATTCAGCATCAACTTATCCAAAAAACCAGTAACACACGTATATTGCAGCAATCACACCAGCCAGTTCCGCCAGCAGTGCACAACCAACCGCATGACGTACCCGTCTGATGCCGACAGCACCAAAATACACTGCCAGCACATAGAAGGTCGTTTCGGTACTGCCCTGAATGGTTGCTGCAACCAATGCGGCAAAGCTGTCAACGCCCTGGGCCTGCATGGTCTCGATCAGCATTGCCCGGGCGGCACTGCCGGAAAAGGGTTTAACCAGCGCAGTTGGCAAGGCATCGACAAAACGGTTGTCCCACTGCAGCCAGTCAACCAGCCAGCGGACAGCGTCCAGACCGAACTCCAGTGCACCAGATGCGCGCAGTACACCTATGGCGCACAGCATGGCAACCAGATAGGGAAGCAGATCGCGGGCTACTTCAAAGCCTTCCTTGGCTCCGGCAACAAAAGCCTCATACACGGCGACCTTCTTCCATACGCCCAGCATCAGGAAAAATAGAATGATGCCAAACAGTGTCAGGTTGCCCATCAGTGAAGATACGGCTGCCAGTGCCAAGGTGCCCAAGCCTGACAGTATGACAATAAAACCGGCCAGCGCTGCCACCAGCGGCAACAGATAAGCCAACACCACCGGATCCCACAGGCGGATGCGCTGCATCACCGCTACGGACAACAGCCCAACCAGGGTTGAGGCACTGGTAGCCAGCAATATTGGAACGAATACCAGTGTTGGATCGACCGCTCCCTGCTGCGCGCGATACATGAAGATGGTCACCGGCAGCAGTGTCAGTGAAGAGGCATTCAATACCAGAAACAAAATCTGCGCGTTGGATGCGGTTGTCGATGACGGGTTCAGGCTTTGCAGTTCACGCATCGCCTTGAGCCCTATCGGCGTGGCGGCATTGTCCAGGCCAAGGCCATTGGCGGCAAAGTTCAGGGTGATCAGCCCCAGCGCCGGATGTCCACGTGGCACTTCGGGCATCAGTCTGGCAAACAGCGGTCCCAGCAGCTGACCGATACGCTCGACCAGACCGGCCTGCTCAGCTATACGCAAAAAACCCAGCCAGAGGGTCAGGGTTCCGAACAGCAGGATCATCACTTCCACGGATAGCTTGGCCATGGCAAACAGGCTTTCCACCATGGCTGCCCAGACACCGGGATCACCCTGTATCCACTGGGCTACACCAGCTATGGCAGCCACCAGGAAAAAACCGAACCAGAGCAGATTGAGCATAAAAAGGCCTCAGGAGGATTGCTGGTTAACCAGTGACCACAGAATGGCAGCGGTTTGTGCATCCGGCTCACCGTCAAACAACTGTGGCCGATATTTCATCTGTACTACTGACAGCACATTGCGGGTCTGCTGATCCAGTTCACCAGTCTGTTCAATAGCATAGCCAAGAGCTTCAAGCTGTTGCTGAAACCATGCAGGCGCCGGCAATTCGTGCTCGAACCTCGGCTGTTGTTGCTGAATGTCCGTCTGCAATGGCCAGCGGATCAGGCCGGCCCGGGCCAGACGATGCCAGGGAAATTTCGGCCCGGGATCAACCTTGCGTTGGGGTGCAATGTCGGCATGACCAACAACACTGTCTATGCCCAAATCGTGTCGCTGCAGAATATCCTGCAACAACATCAGCAACGTCTCTATCTGTGCTTCACTCCAGGCCAACCAGTGCCTGCCGGATTCAGTTTCCAGGTAGCCCGGATGCACCATTTCAATGCCGATGGATGATGAATTGAGCCAGGTACGCCCCTGCCACTGGCTTTCACCTGCATGCCAGGCGCGCCTGTTTTCATCCACCAGCCGATAGATTTTCTTTTCGTCTATCAGGTAATGGCTGCTGACTCCGGTTTTGGTCAACAATTGCAGGGAACGCTCCGGACCGGCCGCCGTATAGTGCACAACTACCCACTGCACCCTGGAGTCCTGACTCGCTGATTGCTGGCTGGTATCAATTTTCAATGTACTGCAGGCAGATAAAATCAAACCAAACAGCAAAACTGTTGTTCTAAGCATGAAACTGTTTTTATACGAAATTGAGGAGAATGCGTAATGCAAGGTTCTGCACCCAGCCATAGCCCGATAATCGGCTATTTGTTGTGGATTTTCGGTTTCATGGGCTCTCACCGCTTCTATTATGGTCGTCCTTTGACTGGAACCCTGTGGTTTTTCACCCTTGGCCTGTTTTTTATCGGCTGGTTGATCGACCTGTTTCTGATTCCCGGTATGGACCGCGCCGCTGCCAACCGCTTCCAGACCGGGCGCATCAATTACAACCTGGCCTGGATTCTGCTGACCTTTCTTGGAGTATTCGGCGTGCACCGCATGTATCAGGGCAAATGGATTACCGGCCTGCTTTACCTGCTGACTGGCGGCCTGTTTCTGATCGGTGTGCTTTATGATTACTGGACTCTGAACAAGCAAATCGACGAACAGAACCAGCTACTGCGCTGGAGCTGAAGGACAGCCTGACACAGGCTGCCCGGCCAGCTAGCTGTCAGGACTTCTTCGGTCGCTGCCAGCCTTCGATGTTGCGCTGTTTGCCGCGGCCGATTGCCAGCGAGCCGCCAGGAACATCAGCAGTGATGGTCGAACCGGCACCGGTAACGGCACCATCTCCCAGTGTCACCGGTGCAACGATGGAGCTGTTCGAGCCGATAAATACATCCTCACCCATCACCGTTTTGTGCTTGTTGGCACCATCGTAGTTACAGGTGATGGTGCCGGCACCAATGTTGGTTCGCGCACCGATTTCGCTATCACCCAGATAGGTCAGATGACCGGCCTTGGCGCCGGCTCCCATGCGAACATTTTTCAGCTCGACAAAGTTGCCCACATGAGCGCGCTCACCCAGTACCGCGCCAGGACGCAAACGGGCAAAGGGACCACAGTCGGCGCCCTCACCCAGTTCGGCATTTTCCAGGTGACAGTGTGACTTGACCACTGCCCCCTTGCGCAGAACGGAGTCGCGTATCACCGTGTTTGGTCCGATCTGCACACCGTCCTCGATCACCACACGACCTTCCAGGACCACGTTTACATCAATCAGTACATCACGACCGGCTTCCACCTCGCCGCGAATATCGACCCGTGCCGGATCACGCAAGGTAACCCCCTGGCGCATCAGCTGCTCAACCTGAAGTTTCTGGTAATGGCGCTCCAGCTGGGCCAGCTGCAGGCGATCATTGGCACCCAGTACCTGCATGGCATCAGCGGCGGTTTCGGTATCCACCTGCAAGCCATCAGCCACGGCCATGGCAATGATGTCGGTCAGGTAGTATTCGCCCTGGGCGTTATCGTTGGAAAGTCTGGACAACCAGTCCTCGAGCTTCTGGCGTGGTGCGGCAAGAATGCCGGTATTGCCTTCACAAATGGCCAGCTGCTCGGGCGTCGCATCCTTGTGCTCGACAATGGCAACGACCTTGCCATCCTCATCGCGCACAATGCGTCCATAACCGGCCGGATCATCCAGCAATACCGTAAGCAAACCCAGACGCTGACTGTCACAGCGCTTTAGTAACGCCTGCAGGGTCTCCACCTGGATCAGCGGTACATCACCGTAAAGAATCAATACGGTTTCGGACTGCAGACGTGGCAATGCCTGGGCAACTGCATGGCCGGTTCCCAGCTGTTGTTCCTGCAGAACATAACCAAGATCGTCCGCTGCCAGCGCCTGCTCCACCTGTTCTGCACCATGACCCACTACCACCTGGATCGAATTGGGTTGCAATGCACGGGCCGCATCAACCACATGCCCCAGCATGCTCTTGTGGGCAACCGGATGCAGAACCTTGGGCAGGGCCGAACGCATGCGGGTGCCCTGACCCGCTGCCAAAACAACAATATCAAGTGACATGGAGATTTCCTGGAAATTATCCGGGGGAACACGGCATTCAGACTGATGTGGAACAACCAGGTTGGCCGGACACAGCATGCTGCATGCATGAATAAGGGGAATTATAAACAAAAAAGGGCAACCTTTCGGCTACCCTTTTTTGTTTTGCGAAACAGTTAGCGCCTGTTGTTGCGCAACTCGTTAATGGTGCGCAACTGGGCTGCAGCCTCGGCCAGACGGGCAGCAGCCGTACTGTAATCCATGTCGGAAGACTTGCTTTGAATCGCTTTTTCGGCAGCCTTCTTGGCTTCCATCGCAGCAGCTTCATCCAGGTCATTGGCACGTATTGCCGTATCGGCCAGCACCTTGACCATATTCGGCTGAACTTCGATAAAGCCGCCAGAGATGTAGAACACCTCTTCCTTGCCGCCCTGCATGATTACCCGCACAGGGCCGGGCTTGATGGTGGACAGCAAAGGTGCGTGACCCGGCAGTACGCCGATGTCACCCATGTGACCATGGGCAACTACCATTTCAACCAAGCCGGAAAACAGCTCTTCTTCTGCACTTACGATATCGCAGTGTACTGTTATGGCCATAATCTTTGCCTCAGTGTTTCGCCGACGGCCGTTGCCGGCCGTCAGCAGATTGCTTGATCAAAAAAGCGGCGATTACAGCTTGCCGGCCTTTTCGATGGCTTCATCAATGGAACCGACCATGTAGAAGGCCTGCTCGGGCAGGTCGTCATAGTCGCCATTGAGGATGCCCTGGAAGCCGCGGATGGTTTCCTTGAGGGAAACGTACTTGCCCGGGGCACCAGTGAACACTTCAGCAACGAAGAACGGCTGTGACAGGAAGCGCTGGATCTTACGTGCGCGAGCTACCAGCAGCTTGTCTTCCTCGGACAGTTCGTCCATGCCGAGAATGGCAATGATGTCACGCAGCTCGGTGTAGCGCTGCAGGACGTACTGCACACCACGGGCACAGTCGTAGTGCTCCTGGCCAATCATCATCGGGTCCAGCTGACGGGAGGTGGAGTCCAGCGGGTCGATCGCAGGGTAGATACCCAGGGAAGCGATGTCACGGCTCAGTACTACAGTTGCATCAAGGTGAGCAAAGGTAGTGGCTGGAGACGGGTCAGTCAGGTCATCCGCAGGTACGTATACGGCCTGGATCGAAGTAATGGAACCTGTCTTGGTGGAGGTAATACGCTCCTGCAGGACACCCATTTCCTCGGCCAGGGTCGGCTGGTAACCAACCGCTGAAGGCATACGGCCCAGCAGTGCTGATACTTCGGTACCGGCCAGGGTGTAACGGTAGATGTTGTCGATGAACAACAGTACGTCACGACCTTCGTCACGGAACTTCTC
>CAZKTB010000098.1:0-5838 GCA_964555485.1 uncultured Thiopseudomonas sp.
GCCCGAGAAAACTGACTCTGCTGCGTCGCCGGTCATTCAGCGGTATGCGGTCACCGGCAATCGCCAGCCACTCGCCACGCTCGATGCCTTCACTGAGCCTGAGCATGGCAGCGGCATCCAGTTGCGATACCTGTATCAGGTTGAGATTGCTGGCACCCTGCTCATCCAGCAACCTATTGATCTTTTCCGCATGGGCGGTATGCACCAGTACATTCATGCGTACCCGTCGGCCCGCTTCGGCCAGGGCACGACAGACCTCAAGATTGCCCAGATGGGCACCAACCAGAATCTGTCCGCGGCCACTGCGCTCATGTGCGCTGACCAGCACCTCATGGGGGTCATCAATATCCAGTTTCGCTGGTGTCAGCTTGCCATGCAATACGTCGAATTTGTCGAGAATGCTGTCAGCAAAAGCCATGAAATGACGGAACAGCTGGCCACTGCCCATGCTGTTCCGCGGCTGGCCGGAGAATGCAGCCAGGTTGGTGTAATACTCGCGAATGCTGGCACGGGCACTACGGCCGGTAACAAAAAAGTACAGCACCACGCCATACAGCACCGGGGCCATCAAGCGCCGGCCCAGCAACCGTGTCAGTCGCAGGCTCAGGCGCATCCAGAACAGGCTGCCACGCTCACGACGCTGCGCCCAGTGCGACTCGTTCATGTACGCACCTTGCGCCACAGCAATGATGGGGCACGCCACAACATGCCGAAAAACAACCTCGTATGCATCTTGCTGATCAGCCAGTTGTCCTGCCAGGGACGGAAATTGGATAACCCGCCTTCAGGATAGGTCACCCGTACCGGATGCCAGCACATGGGTACCTGTCGCCAGTACAGACGCACCAGTATCTCGGTATCAAAATCCATGCGCTGGCCCAGTTTTTCCTGCTCCACCAGCTCCATGACCGGTGCCAGCGGATAAATCCGGAAACCACACATGGAGTCACGGATATCCAGTGACAGGCAGTGGATCCAGGTCCAGACATGGGTGATATAGCGAGCATACAGCCGGCCCTTGGGCACGCTGGCATCATATTCGGGGTAGCCGCAAATCACGGCTCCGGGAAATTGCCGTGCCTGCTGCAAAAAGAAATCGACCTGTTGCAGGTCATGCTGGCCATCGGCATCCACCTGCAGGGCATGACTGTAGCCCAGCTGCTGCGCCCGGCGCAGACCGTTTATCACCGCGCCACCCTTGCCCAAGTTTTTCTCGTGCACCATCAGATGAACATTTTTCTGCCCGGCCAGCTCGCGCATGATGGCAGCTGTCTCCTCACGGCTGCCATCGTCTACCAGCACACAGGGCAAGCCCAGAGTCAGCAGCTTTTGCAGCACCTGGCGCAAGGGCTCTCCGTGGTTATACACGGGAATCACCGCACAGGGATTCACCGCAGATTCAATCATCACCATTCACCAACAGGATGCGACCCGATGAACAGGGCTGGCCGTCGGCAGTGTAGGCAAAATATAGCTTGCCGCGCTCCGTATCGAAACGCAGATCCAGATCGACAACATCACCGGGCCGGATCAATTGCTGGAACTTGAGCACCTCCATACCGGCAAACTGCTGCGGCAACTGCATCAACTGACGGCCCAGCAACAGCACCCAATCGACCTGTACCACGCCAGGCAATACCGGGCTGGCCGGAAAGTGGCCAGTAAAAAATGCCAGATCATGAGGAATGCGCAGCTGCAGCTGCCAGTGCCAATCCGCACCCTGCTTCTGCATCAATTGCGGCTGACGTGGGCGCTCTGCCTGCAACAGTAACTCCATTTCCTGTTGCTGCAATTTTCCCTGGGCATTGACCGGCAACTGCTCGACAAAGCGCCAGCGCCTAGGCAATACCAGTGTTTCGCAATAATCTGACAGATGCTGGCGCAAGGCCTGTACCAGCTGACTGCGGCCACCATTGCGCAAGACATGCAGGCCGCTGGCGCTCAGTACCACCAATGCGCCAAGACTGGCCCGGCCATTTTGCTGCAACAGTAAACGGCACTCATTGACCCAGTCATGCTGCTGCAAGCTGTCTTCCAGAAACGGCAGGGAAACCCGCTTTTCTTCCAGCTTGACGATGCGGTCAAGCCGGCCCCTGAGCATAAAGCGGCCATCATCCAGCAGTTCAATGGCATCACAGGTCTGCTCTGTGGCATCTGCCTGCCAGCTTGAACTGACCTGCAGGGCACCTTCGGCATTCCGGCTGATTTGTGCTCCGGGCAGGGGTGTCCAGATCTCTCCTCCCTGACGCCAGGCGATGCCGCCAGTTTCAGAACTGCCATAGACTTCTGTCACCGCCTGACCCAGTTGCTGTTGCAGCTGCTGACCGGCAGCGGCCGGCAGCGGACCACCGGATGAAAATACCCGGCTGACAGCAGCCAGTTGTGGCCACTCCAGATTGTCACCCATGCGCTTGAGCAGGGCAGGACTGCACACCCAGACAAAGGGCCGTCCTTCGGCCAGGCAAGCCATGCTTTGCTGCTGAATCTCTTCGGCAAAGGGCAAGTGATGGCGAATGAAATAGCACCCGGCACAGAGCGGCCATAACAGGCGGAACAGCAAACCGTAAATGTGCTGGGTAATCACGCTGCCAAAGAAAACCGCCTGTTGCAGCTGGTTACCCCAGAGTTGCTCCAGCACCTGCAGCTCGTTCTGCAACTGTACCAGCGTTTTGCGAATAAGCTTGGGTTCACCAGTGGAGCCGGAAGTGGACAATGTCAGCAGCGGCACATCCAGTGGCAGTCTTGCCGCCGGCAATGGCACGCAGGCCAGCCAATCCGTCTCGCTGCCCAGCTCATCCAGCCAGTGGCAACCATCTTCGATCAGCCGCTGACGGGTTTGCGGCCGCTCATCACCGGGCAGCACCAGCTCGATACCGGCACGCCAGGCACCCAGCAGGATCACTGCCAGCCTGCCGGCATCCAACTCGTAAACAGCCAGCTTTCTGATATCCAGTGATTGCAGCCAGGCAGCCAGTTGCAATGCCTGATCGGCCAATTGCGCATGCTCCAGCTCTTGCGGGCCAGCCAACATTCCATCGTGCCGCTCCACCAGCAGATCGGCGATATCAATCCAGCTCATCAGCTTTTTTTACCCGTTGACGGATCAGCCACTCCACTGCGAACAGCAGGCCGATCAATATGTATGCAATGAATCCGTTATACAACAACCACCAGCTGCGCGGTGCCCACAGGGTCACAGCGGCAGCAGTTGTGCCGTTGACAGCAAAAAATGCGATCCAGACCAGCGTTACCTTGCGGGTATAGGCCACCCCTGCCGGGGACAATTCCGGCTCCTGCAGTCGTGCCAGCCGCTCAATTAACGGCGGACCACTGATCAGGCTGGCAGCAAACACCAGCAGCAACAGGCCATTGACCAGCACCGGATACCAGTGCAGCAAGGCCGGCTGGTTGGCAGCAAACAGCAAGGTGCAAAAAACCAGCACAGCAAGTGTCAGCAACCAGTTCTGCTGCCCGCGTGCCACAAGACTGCGCAGCAGCCAGACCGCTGCCAGCACCAGCGCAAACAGCCGGGGCGACAGCGAATCAAATCCGTAATAAACCGCAAAGGGATAAAGCACAGCGGTCAGCGTGACCAATGCTGCCAGCAGTGCTTTCATCAGTCCGCTTGGGTCGCCAGACCGGCAATGGCTTCCACCACATCACCAACCGTACGTACCGCCTTGAACTCCTCGGCGGCAATCTTCTTGCCGGTTTGCTGCTTGAGATGGTCGATAAGATCGATGGCATCGATACTGTCAATTTCCAGATCTTCATACAGATTGGCTTCCAGCGTCACCTGTTCCGGTTCCAGCTCGAACAGTTCCACCAGCGCATCACGCAACAAGGCAAAAATGTCATCACGATTTTGCATATCGCTCCCCCGCTCAGTTCTTTTTATCGGCTATGAAAGCTGCCAGGCTGTCGACACTGGCAAAATGCTGGCGCACATCCCTGGAATCGGCATCAATCTTGATGCCAAAGTGTTTCTGGATCGCCAGGCCCAGCTCCAGTGCATACACCGAGTCCAGTCCCAGGCCATCACCAAACAATGGAGCCGCACTGTCGATGTCGTCTGCGGTCATGTCCTCAAGCCCCAGTGCATCAATGATCAGGTTTTTTACCTCAAGGTGAAGGTCGCTCATTTTTTGTCAGTTCCTGTACAAAATATTCATGTAAACGGGCATCAAGCCTGCGTGATGCTATGGGTGGCGGAGCAGCCTGTGCATATTCCTGCGGGTTGATATCTTCGCCCACGCTAAGACTGAAGTGTACCCTGCGGGCGGGAATGCTGTACCAGGGCTCGGCCTTGGTCAAGGTGGTAGGTGCAACCCGGATGACCACCGGTGTTATGCAGCGTGCTCCGCGGATGGCAATTGCCGCTGCACCACGATGGAAAACCGGCATCTGGCCCGGCGTGGTACGGGTTCCCTCGGGAAAGATCACCAGTGACTGGCCTTCACGCAACGCCTCAGCGGTATCCTCGATCATTTCCACACTGGCGTTATTACTGATGTAACCGGCTGCCCGCACCGGACCACGGGTAAAGGGGTTGTGCCAGAGGCTTTCCTTGACCACGCAATTGGCATCCCGCATAAAGGAAATCAGCAACACCACATCGATCAGTGACGGATGGTTGGCCAGCACCATCTGGCCCGGGCGTCCAAGACGTTCGGGATGATCAATCGACCAGGTGATGACGCCAGTACGGCGCATGAATCCGACGAAAAAAGAAAAGGCACGGCTGATCAGCAGCCGGGCACGACTGCGCCGCTCAAGGGGGCTGCGGTAACAAAGGTCGATCAAGGGAAAGCAGACCAGTCGCAACAGCAAGCCGCCCAGTCCGAACAGGGCAAAACTCAGACCGGTAAACAGCAAACGCCATAGCCAGGGCGGATTCCAGTGATCTTTCATGGCTGTTTGCGCTGCCACTGCCAGCTGCCGCTGTAATAGTCCTGCTCCAGACCCAATAATAGTGGCAACAAGCGCAATGCCGGCGGAACCTGCTCCATCCTGTCTACGAACGTGGGCAGGGTTTTGTCATTCATCTCGCTACGCTGCAATGACCAGCTCTTTCCCGGTACCAGTTGCAGGGCAATCGCATGGGCAAAGGGCACGTCATCGATCCATGGCTGATAAACTTCTGGCTGGTTTTCTTCGGCCATTATTACCAGCACCGACCCGGCACCTGACTCAAGCAGCAGGGCAGCCTCCATCACGGCCAGCTCAAGCCCCTCAGTTCTGGCAGCCAGGGCCGTCATTTCACTGGTGTCACCACGAAACATCGACCACAGGCCTATGATTGCATTGTGTACCGACAGGCTGAAGTGGGTTGGTGACAAATCTTCGCCGGTACCCAGTTGGCTCAGCAAGCCCAGATTGCGCGGTGTTTCACCATGTCTTGAGCTGAACACCACTGGCTGTTTACCCTGCAATTCAGCCAATGGCCAGGCTACATTGAATGCCATGCGGGCCAGCGGACTGAGACGGCGACGCTGCATTGCCGGCAAGAAGGAAACATCCGGCTGCCCGGCTTGCGCATCTGGCAGCGACGGCTGCATGCACCAGTTGTGCCACTGTTCGGCAGTTTCCAGTCCCGGACCCCAGGCACGCCAGCCGCTGATATCAAATTCCATTGTTCATGTCCCTGTCCAGCCGGCGCTTTCAATAGACCGGATACCTTTTATATTGCTTTCAAGCAGTTGGCCGTGCATTTTAGCAATATTAAAACAAATCCATGAATCCGTCTTATGTCCACGAACAGTCTGCGTCTCGATCCGAAAAGCGGCTGGCTATCAGCAGCACAGCATATTCCGTCAGAAAACTTCAATCAGCGGCCTG
>CAZKTB010000099.1:0-5752 GCA_964555485.1 uncultured Thiopseudomonas sp.
GGACCGAGTTTGAGACTAAGCATTGATGGGCTCCACAACCGAAAACTGTCTGCCTTTGATGGCGACAGGATAATGGGTACAGTTCCCGGACGGGGCAGGCAGAAAGATCATGCGGATGACGGTTTCTTGCAACAGGCAATGTATGATTAACATCGCTTGCCCGTTACTTTCCGGAGAATGGCTGTAACTTGCGGGCTTATGTTATATCAAAATGAATGTTAATAATTAACTTAACATTAATCCGTGAAAACTAACCTGAACTTGGGTTATTTCAAAGGAGCGGATGTGATGCACGTCTTGTTAGTTGAAGACGACAGCCAGATTGCCGAGGGACTTTGTGCCGGACTGGCGCTGGCCAATTTTACTGTCGACCATGTGGATACTGCTTCGGCAGCCAGTCATGCGCTGGCCGTTGGCCATTTTGATGCGATTGTTCTGGATCTGGGCCTGCCTGACCGTGACGGGCTGGACTGGCTCAACCAGTTGCGTACCAGCGGCAACGACATACCTGTACTTATCCTGAGTGCGCGGGATTCGGTCAACCAACGTGTGGACGGCCTGCAGGCCGGTGCCGACGACTATCTGCTCAAGCCGTTTGATCTGCGTGAACTGACCGCACGCCTGCAGTCATTACTGCGTCGTACTACCGGTCGTACTACTCACCTGATCGAGCATGAAGGGCTGGTGGTTGATCCGAATCTGCTGACCGTCAGCCTGCATGGCCAGGACATCAACCTGGCGCGACGCGAGATGATGCTGCTGATGGCTTTTCTGAACAACCCGCGTCGCATCCTCAGTGCCGAGCAGTTGCAGGACAGCCTGTATGGCCTGGGCGATGGCGTGGAAAGCAACGCCATCAACGTGCACATCTACAATTTGCGCCGCAAGCTGGGCAGCACGGTGATCGAAACCGTTCGTGGGCTTGGCTTCCGCCTGGGTAAACCGAATGAGCCTGCGTAAACGCCTGCTGCTTATTCTGGGCGGTACTTTCGCCCTGCTCTGGTCAATCGCGGCCTTGTGGCTGCTGGGTGACCTGCGTAACGAGCTGGAGCGTGTGCTGGATGAGCGTCTTGAATCTTCCGCGCATATGGTCGCCGGGCTGCTTGAGCAGATCCCCCAGCCGCAGATCAGCCCCGAGATGAGTCCTTTTACCAATCCCCTGCTGGGTGGCTTGCGGCGCGGGCTGGTATGCCAGGTGCGTACCCTGCGTGGCGAGGTTCTGGTACGCACACCCAATATGGTTTTTTCGCAGCCGGAAGAAGAACTGGTCGGTTTTTCCAACAGTACTGTGGATGGCGAGGAGTGGCGCACCTTTACCGTACAGCGCCATCAGTTGCTGATTACCATCGGTGACAAGCTGGATGAGCGTGAACACCTGCAACAGGTCATCTTTCTTGCCGCGGCTTTGCCTGTAGCACTGGCGCTGATAGGCAGCCTGGTGTTGATCTGGTTCGGTATCGGTCAGGGGCTCAGTCCGCTGAACCGTTTGCGCCTGCAGCTGGCTGGCCGCAAGGCGGACGACCTGGCACCGATCGACCTGCAGACGGTACCGGTCGAACTCAATCCGCTGGTGGATACACTGAACCAGTTGCTCGAGCGTCTGGGGGCCCTGCTTGAGCGCGAACGCCGTTTCAATGACGATGCCGCACATGAGTTGCGTACCCCGCTGACGGCAATCAAGACACACCTGCAGGTTGCTTCCATGGCCGGTGGCGGCGAGCAGCTGGCCAGCAGCCTGGACAAGGCAGAACAGGCTGTGGAGCGCATGCAGGCGATGCTTGAGCACTTGCTGCTGCTATCCCGTCTTGACGAGAATGCCAGCCAGGGTGCCGAAGGCAGTCTGCAGCCGCTGGAGATTGTCAGACAGGTGCTGGAACATCTGTTTGCACATCCACAATTTGCGCGCATCGAGGTTGAAAGCCAGGTAAACGGGTCCTGTCAGGCGCAGGTACCGGATCGCCTGCTGGGTATGTCGATTCGCAATCTGCTGGAAAACGCACTCAAGTACTCACCCGAAGGCCCGGTAAGGCTGAAGCTGGAAATGCTTGATGGCCGCCTGTATGTGCATGTCACTGACAGCGGCCCCGGACTGGATGAAAATCAGTTTGCCGATGCACAGAAGCGTTTTTGGCGTTTGCGCGCCAACAATGAAGGCAGCGGACTTGGGCTGTCGATCGTTTCTGCTGTCTGTCAGCGCTACCAGGGCAGTCTGACTGCCAGGCATCATGACGAAGGTTTTACCGTCAGTCTGTCATTTCCTTGCCAGCCGGATGACCTGGATCAGGCGTGACGAGTCGATGCTGGTTGTTACGAGAAACAAAAAACGGACCCTTGGAGGTCCGTTTTTTGTTGATGCAGCTTCCGCTGGTCTTAGAAGTCCAGGTTGGCAACCGCCAGCGCATTGTCTTCAATGAACTGGCGACGCGGCTCGACATGATCGCCCATCAATGTGTTGAAGATCTGGTCGGCGGCAATGGCATCCTCGATGGTTACCTGCAGCATGCGACGGCTTTCCGGATCCATGGTGGTTTCCCACAGCTGGTCCGGGTTCATTTCACCCAGACCCTTGTAGCGCTGTACCACCAGGCGCCTTGAGCCTTCGGCCATCAGCCACTCCAGAGCTTGCTTGAAGCTGCTCACCTTCTGCTTGCGCTCGCCACGCATGACAAAGGCGCCCTCTTCCAGCAGCTCGTCCAGCTGCCTGGCCAGAGCGACCATGCTGGCGTAGTCATTACTGGCGAAGAACTCTTTCTTGAGGTGGATCCGGTCTTCGATGCCATGGGCCTGGACTACCACGCAGGGATACCAGTTGCCAGTTTCGCTGTCCTGACAGGTTTCGGCGATGTACTCGGTACCGGAACGTACCACGTTTGCCAGGCGCTCGTTCAGATCGGCAACCCATTGCCGTACCTGGCTGTCATCCTGCAGGGCCTCTGCAGTAAGCTCCGGCAGCTCAAGGAGCTGTTCGGTGATGTCCTGTGGGTAGATACGGGACAGACGCTCAAGGGTACGCATGACGGTGCGGTATTCCTGCACCAGCGCTTCCAGAGCGGTACCGGACAGGCCGGGAGCGTTCTCGTTGACGTGCAGGCTGGCGTCTTCCAGGGCGGCCTGGGTCAGGTATTCTTCCATCGCCTGGTCATCCTTGATGTATTGCTCTTGCTTGCCACGCTTGACCTTGTACAGCGGTGGCTGGGCAATGTAGATGTAGCCGCGCTCGATCAGCTCCGGCAGCTGGCGGAAAAAGAACGTCAGCAGCAGGGTGCGGATGTGCGAGCCGTCAACGTCGGCATCCGTCATGATGATGATGTTGTGATAGCGCAATTTGTCGATATCGTATTCTTCGCGGCCGATACCACAGCCCAGTGCGGTGATCAGGGTGCCGACCTCCTGTGAGGAGATCATGCGGTCAAAGCGGGCCTTTTCCACGTTGAGGATCTTGCCCTTCAGCGGCAGGATGGCCTGGGTGCGGCGGTTTCGGCCCTGCTTGGCGCTACCGCCGGCCGAGTCACCTTCCACAATGTAGAGTTCGGACAGCGCCGGATCTTTTTCCTGGCAGTCGGCCAGCTTGCCGGGCAGTCCGGCGATATCCAGTGCACCCTTGCGGCGGGTCATCTCGCGGGCGCGGCGTGCAGCCTCACGGGCACGGGCGGCATCGATCATCTTGCCAACAATAGCCCTGGCTTCTGTAGGGTTTTCTAGCAGGTAGTCGGACAAAAACTTGCCCATTTCCTGTTCGACCGCAGTCTTCACCTCGGAAGAAACCAGTCGATCCTTGGTCTGTGAGCTGAATTTCGGGTCTGGTACCTTGACCGAAACAATAGCGGTCAGGCCTTCACGGGCATCATCACCTGTGGTAGATACCTTGTCGCGCTTGGCAATGCCTTCGGCTTCGATGTAGTTGTTCAGGTGACGGGTCAGAGCAGTACGGAAGCCGACCAGGTGGGTACCGCCATCACGCTGGGGAATGTTGTTGGTGAAACAGAGCAGGTTTTCATTGAAACCGTCGTTCCACTGCATGGCCACCTCAACACCTACACCATCTTCCTCACGGTAGGTTGAGAAGTGGAACACTTCGTTGATGGTGGTCTTGTTGGTGTTCAGGTATTCGACAAAGGCTTTCAAGCCGCCTTCGTAGTGGAACAACTCTTCCTTGGCAGTACGCTCGTCCTTCAGACGGATACCTACGCCAGAGTTGAGGAAGGACAGCTCGCGCAGGCGCTTGGCCAGCACTTCCCAGCTGAACTGGATGTTCTTGAAGGTCTCGCCAGAAGGCTTGAAATGAATGCGGGTACCGGTTTTTTCGCTATCGCCAATGGGCTGCATGGGAGCCTGCGGCTCGCCATGATGATAGGTTTGCTGCCATACCTTGCCCTGGCGATGAATGGTCATCACCAGTTCTTTGGACAAGGCGTTAACCACGGAGACACCAACGCCGTGCAGACCACCGGATACCTTGTAGCTGTTGTCGTCGAACTTACCACCGGCGTGCAGTACTGTCATGATGACTTCGGCTGCAGAGACGCCCTCTTCCGGGTGAATATCGACCGGAATGCCGCGGCCGTTGTCCTGTACGGTAATGGATTCGTCCGGATGAATGGTAATGGTGATCTCGTCACAATGACCGGCCAGGGCTTCGTCAATCGAGTTGTCGACCACTTCGAACACCATGTGGTGAAGGCCGGTGCCATCGTCGGTGTCACCAATGTACATGCCGGGGCGCTTGCGTACGGCATCCAGCCCTTTTAGTACCTTGATGTTACTGGAATCGTAGGTGACATTTTCGCTCATTCGGTTACTCCGGATTCTTTGATATGGCCATGTTCCACGTGGAACATGCTGACGGGGGTTTCCTTGTCCCAGTCGTAATTGATGCTGTCAGGGTCTGTGCCAGTAATGAAAACCTGGCAATCAAGCTGCTCAAGCAGACGACAGAGTGCGCTTCTATACGAAGGATCAAGCTCGGCACCCAGGTCGTCTACCAGGTAAATGCATTTCTGTCGCATGGAATCTGCCAGCAGGTGTCCTTGCGCAATTTTGAGAGCGCACACAACCAGCTTCTGCTGGCCGCGGGACAGGACTTCGATAGCATTCTGTGGGCCGATGCGTAAACGCAGATCTGCCCGCTGCGGGCCAGACTGTGTATGACCGAGTTGCCTGTCACGCTGCCTTGAGCCGTTCAGTACTTCCAGCAGGCTCTTTTCACGGTCCCAGCCGCGATAGTAGCTCAGGGTAAGCTCTGGGAGATCGATCAGTTCAGACAGGGTTTGGGTAAAAACCGGTTTCAGACGCTGTATGTATTCCTGCCGCAGGCGGTCTACCTGGTCGCTGGCGATGCAAAACTCGTTATCCCAAGCCTGCATGCCCTGAACGTCAATTATAGCATGACGGAGCAGCGAGTTGCGTTGCTTGAGGCTGTTTTGCAGGCGTTGCCACCAGTGCATGAAGGAATGTTCCACGTGGAACACACCCCAATAGAGAAACTGGCGGCGTACTTTTGGCGAGCCTTCCAGCAGACGAAAGCTTTCGGGATTGATCAGTTGCAGAGGCAGGTTACGAGCCAATTCGGCCATGCTGCGGACATTCTCGCCGTTTACCCTGATCTGGGCTTCGGACTGGCGATTGCGGCTGACACCTATGGTGAGCTCTTCCTCGCTAGGCAGTGCTGCTCGCGCAAACACCAGTGCCTGCTCCTGGCCTTGCTGGATCATGGGCTGAATGCGGGTGCTGCGAAATGAGCGGGCCAGGGCGA
>CAZKTB010000100.1:0-5716 GCA_964555485.1 uncultured Thiopseudomonas sp.
CGCCAAAAGCCGTCATCGACAGCGCCAGCGCAATCGACAGGTTGCGCATCACCGTGCCGTAGACCAGCGCAATGCCGTTACCCCGGTGCATGGCCTTGCGCGCCACCAGCGTGCTGATGACATAGTTGATGGCATACAACAGCAGCAGCGGGATGAAGATATAGAGCACCAGCGCCGGCGATTGCATCAGGTTTTCCGCCTGCAGGGCCATGGCAACAAACACGATGCCCAGCACCCCAAGAGTGGAAAGCACCGGAAAGTTCGGACCGATGTCCTTCTGGAACGCACCCTGCCCGTAGCGGCGGATCAGAAAACCCCGCGTCAGCTGACCGGCCACCAGCGGCACGGCGACAAACATCAGAATCTGCTTAAACACCAGCCCGACCTTCATCGGCAATTCGGCACCAAGCAGAAAATGTACATAGAAAGGGGTCAGGAAGGAACCGAGAAACAGCCCGACAATGGTCAGCTTGATTGCCGCCGGGACATTACCCTTGGCAAAGCCGGTCCAGGAAATGGTCATGCCGCTGGTCGGCAACAGGGCTGTCAGCAACAACCCCAGCGCCAGCTCGGGGCGGTCGGCAAAGAACACCTTGCCCAGACCAAAGGCGACAAAGGGAATCACCAGAAAGTTGATCAGCATAGCCCAGAACTGCACCGAGCCGTGACCGGACTCCAACAGCTGTTTGGGCTTCAGCCCGACCATCATCGGATACACCATCAACAAGGTCAGCGGTGCAATCAGCACACTGAGCCCCTGCACGGGAAACAGCAGACCTGCTGCCAGCCCCAGCACAAGAAATACCGGAATGCTGATGCTGAGATTCTGGTTAAGCCAGCGCAGTTTTTTCATCAAAGCCACCTGCCACTCAAGGCACACAATATATGTTTATAGATACTATACACCAAACCGGCTGCCTGCAGCCTGATGCCGTGATAAAGCCTGCACGAAAGAGCGCTCTCTTAACCGGCTTTCAGGAGCAAGCCCCTGCATACATCAAGCAGTCCTGCACGCATTGTGCAGCTGTACGAACGGATAAACCGGCTTGCCGGCAGCCAGGGAAAACTGAACCTGCACAACAGGACGGGGCTGTCAGGCCGGCAAACTATAAAAAATCCGGCCCATGCGCTATAGTGTCGCGCCGGTAGCAGGCTAAAAATCTGGCCTGCTCCTCCCCCTGTTTTTTCTCAGGTCATCAAGTTCGCATAGTGTCTTCCCAGCTCACCCATATCTTCGCCACCGTTGTACCTATCGTGCTGTATTTGCTGGCGGGCTACCTGGTGGGCAAGCGTCTGCCAAAGGTTGCGGTAAAGCCACTGATCCGCGGCATCACGCCGGTGGTCTGGATGATCCTGTTTGTGATTGGCCTTGAGTCCGGCGAGGCGTTCAGCAGCTTTGCTTCGGGCATGCATGTGCTGAAGCAGGCGGCCATCTATGCCTTTACCATCAGCGCCGTGGTGTTTGTCTGCATCATGCCGCTCAATCGGCGCAGTACACAGCAGGATAAGGACTCCGGCGGCTGGCAGGCGCTCTGGTACCCGGTCAAGGAATGTCTGATTGCCTTCAGCCTGGTGTTGCTGGGTGCCTTTGCCTACCGCCTGCACTGGCACGACAATGAAATCGGCACCCTGCTGTTCAACATTTCCTGGTGGCTGTATGTGCTGCTGTTCCTGATCGGGCTGGACCTGGCTCAGGTGGCCATCAGCCGCTCCTGGCTGGCCCCGCAGGTGTTGAAGATTCCACTGCTGGTGATGCTGGGCTCAATGCTGGCCGGTGCGCTGCTCAGTCTGCTTACCGGCGAACGGCTGGCGGTATCCCTGGCGCTGAGCACCGGCTTTGGCTGGTTCAGTCTGTCCGGAGCCATTGCCGGCCAGTATCTGGGCGAGTCCTACGGCAGTGTCGCGCTGCTCAATGATCTGATGCGCGAGCTGATCGGCCTGACCGTGGTGTTCATCCTCGGCCGCAACTTCGCCAACAGCAGCGTCGGCGTCTGTGCCGCCACCGCCATGGATACCACGCTGCCCTTTGTGCGCAAGGCCTGCCACTATGAATATGTGCCCACCGCCATCATCAGCGGCCTGATCCTGACCATTGCCGCGCCGTTTTTCATGCTGTTCTTCCTCAGCTTTGCCTGAGTCATTCAACCGACTGCAGAATCAGCTCTTTCAGCCACATTACCGCCGGGTCCTGTCCTGCCCTTTGTGACCAGTACAGGTTCAGCGTTAGCGCCGGGCTCGGAAAGGGCAACGGCAAGTACGGCAGCCCCAGCTGCCGGGCCAGCCGTTCGGGCAGGGTTGCCGCCAGTTCGGTCGCGCTGATCAGTGGCTGTACCAGCAGATAGTGGCGCGCACGCATGCTGACCTGCCGCTGCACACCGAGTTGTTCCAGATGCAGGTCGATATGGCCGGAGCCCTGCTTGCGGCTGGAGATATGCAGGTGCTGTAGAGCCAGATAGCCGTCCATGTCCAGTTCCTGCTCCAGCAATGGATGTCCGGCCCGTACCACACAGACATAGCGGTCCTGCAGCAGCGGCTGGTGCAACAGCAGCGGTTCGCGGCCGGGCTGGGCAACGTCGATCGCCAGATCCAGCTGGCCGGCATCCATCTGCTGCAGAACATTGCTGCGCTCCACCGGATAGCTATGCACCCGACAGCCGGGAGCCTGCCGCGTCACTTCCGGCAGACAGCGCGGCAGCACGATCGCCTCGACAATGTCCGCCATGCTCAGGCGGAAAGTACGGCTGGCCGCTTCCGGCACAAACTCCATGCCGTCCTGCAGGCTTTGCCGAATCATGCCCAGCGCCTGACGAACAGGTCCGATCATTGCCTTGGCCCGTGCCGTCGGCTGCATGTGCCGGCCGCTACGATAGAACAGCTCGTCACCACAATACCGGCGTAGTCGGGCCAGTGCATTGCTCACCGCCGGCTGGGTGATATACAGCACCTGGCTGGCCCGCGTGATGCTGCCATGGGTATAGATGGCCTCGAAGACCACCAGCAGATTCAGGTCAATGCGATGCAGTTGCATGGATACTCCCCCGGCTAGCCGTTTATGCCTTAATCATTCACACAAAAAATAGTAGAGCATAAATCTAATAAATTCGATAAATGGTCAATAGCGTTTTAGGCTCTGTTATCAGGTAATAACCACTCGACAACAACAAGAGAGACACAGCATGGATCCTTCCCGTACCGAATCCCTGGGCCAGTATCTGGCCGCTCACCTGCCCGGCTTCCAGGGCCCGCTGCAGGCCAAGAAGTTTCCCGGCGGTCAGTCCAACCCGACCTATCTGCTGACCGCAGCCAGCGGTGAATACGTGCTACGACGCAAGCCCGACGGCGTGTTGCTGCAGTCCGCCCATGCGGTCGACCGTGAGTATCGCGTGATCAGTGCACTGCGCGATACCCCGGTACCTGTGCCACAGGCGTTGCTGCTGTGCGACGACGAGCAGGTGGCCGGCAGCATGTTCTATGTGATGAGCCATGAGCCCGGGCGCATTTTCTGGGACCCGGCCCTGCCCGAGATAGCGCAGGAACAGCGCATCGACTATTACCGTGAAGCGGTGCAAACACTGGCTGCCCTGCACAGCGTGGATCTGGAGCAGGCCGGCCTGAGCGACTTCGGCCGCCCTCAAGCCTATTTCCAGCGTCAGCTGCAACGCTGGGTACAGCAATATCGCGCCTCGGAAACCGGTACCCTGCCGGCCTTCGAGCAGCTGATCGTCTGGCTGGAAGAGAACCTGCCGGAGGACGACGGCCAGGTCAGCCTGATCCATGGCGACTACCGTTTCGACAACCTGATCTTCCAGCCCGATGCAGTCAAGATCCGCGCCATCATCGACTGGGAGCTGTCCACCCTCGGCCACCCGCTGGCTGACATCGCCTACTTCTGCATGTGCCTGCGCCTGCCTTCGGCCGGTAGCTACAAAGGCCTGCACCAGGTGGACCGGGCCGCTCTGGGCCTGCCCAGCGAAGCCGAAATCCGCGAGCTGTATTGCCGTGCCCGCGGCATCCAGCAGATCGAGCACTGGATCTTCTACGTGGCCTTCAGCTTCTTCCGCCTGGCCGCCATTTTGCAGGGTGTCTACAAGCGGGCACTTGATGGCAACGCTTCCAGCACCCAGGCGCTGCAGGTCGGCAAGATGGCCCAGCCGCTGGCGCAGATGGCCCTCGACATGATCGCAACCGAACAATAACAAGGAGCAACCCCATGACCACCAACCTGTTTGACCTGACCGGCAAGATCGCGCTGGTCACCGGTGCCAGCCGCGGCATCGGCGAAGCCATTGCCCGCCTGCTCGCCAGCCAGGGCGCCGAAGTCATCATTTCCAGCCGCAAGCAGGAAGACTGCCAGGCCGTAGCCGACAGCATCAACGCGGACGGCGGCAAGGCCAGCGCCCATGCCTGCCATATCGGCGACATGGATTCCATCGCCTGCCTGTTTGCCATGATCCGCGAGCGCCATGGCCGGCTCGATATCCTGATCAACAACGCCGCCACCAACCCCTACTTCGGTCACATTCTGGATACCGACCCGCTCGCCTTCGAGAAGACCTACGAGGTCAACCTGCGCGGCTACTTCTTCATGTCGGTGGAAGGCGGCAAGCTGATGCGCGAGCAGAAGTCCGGCTGCATCGTCAATACCGCCTCGGTCAACGCGCTGCATCCGCAGCCCATGCAGGGCATCTACTCGATCAGCAAGGCGGCAGTGGTCAGCATGACCAAGGCCTTTGCCCGTGAATGCGGCCCGCTGGGCATCCGTGTCAACGCCATCCTGCCCGGCCTGACCGAAACCCGCTTTGCCAGCGGCCTGTTCGACAACCAGGCGCTGTACCAGCAAATCGTCAGGCAGATTCCGCTGCAGCGTCATGCCATGCCCGAAGACATGGCCGGCACCGTGCTCTATCTGGTCTCCGATGCCGCCCGCTACACCACCGGCGCCTGCATAGTGGTCGATGGCGGCCTGACCCTCTGAGGAGCAACAGAATGAATTTTGCCTACAGTGAAAAAAGCCTGCAGCTGCAGGCCCGTCTGAACGATTTCATGGATGCTCATGTGGTACCGCGCATAGGCCAGTGGCAACAGGAAGTCAGCGCCGGCATCTACCCGGTATCCTTCATGGACGACCTGAAAGCGCTGGCCAAGTCCGAGGGACTGTGGAACCTGTTTCTACCCGGTCTGCATGACGATGAGCCCGGCACCCGTCTGACCAACCTGGAATATGCCCCGCTGGCGGAGATCATGGGTCGTGTATCCTGGGCCTCCGAGGTGTTCAACTGCAACGCGCCGGATACCGGCAACATGGAGCTGCTGCACCTCTGTGCCACGCCTGAACAGCGCGAGCGCTGGCTGCTGCCGCTGCTCAACGGCGAGATCCGTTCCGCCTTTGCCATGACCGAGCCGGATGTGGCCTCCTCCGATGCCACCAACATCCAGACATTGATCCGCCGTGACGGTGACGACTATGTAATCAACGGCCGCAAGTGGTTCATCACCAATGCCGCGCACCCGCAGTGTGACTTCCTCATAGTAATGGGCAAGACCGATCCGGATGCCGACACCCGTCGCCAGCAAAGCATGGTGATAGTGCCCATGGACACCCCGGGCGTGCAGGTGGTGCGCAATATCAGTGTGATGCACCACATGTCACCGGAAGGTCATAACGAGATCGTGCTGCGTGATGTTCGTGTGCCGGCCAGCAACCTGCTGGGCGAGG
>CAZKTB010000101.1:0-1342 GCA_964555485.1 uncultured Thiopseudomonas sp.
AGTATTCCAGGCCGCCCTATGACCGTGACGTCGGTATTCCCGCCGAATACAGTTGGCAGGCCCTTAAAAGCAAGCAGGGTGCCGAGCTGGAAGTACTGTACGTAAAGGTGTTGCGTGAGCTGGGCCAGCAAAAAGGCATGCTTGGGCAAATCTTCACCAAGGCACAAAACAAAATCCAGGACCCGGCCAAGCTGTTTCGCCTGATCGACATGATTGACTCCACTGCCTGGGTAATGATGGGCGCGGATGTTAAGGGCGATATCTATGAGGGTTTGCTGGAGCGCAACGCCGAGGATACAAAATCAGGAGCAGGACAGTACTTTACTCCGCGCTCGCTGATTACCGCGATGGTGGAGTGTGTGCGTCCTGAACCGAATAAGACCATTGCCGACCCGGCCTGTGGTACCGGTGGCTTTTTTCTGGCTGCGTATGACTTTATTAATAACCCCGAAAACTACCGGCTCGACCGCGATCAAAAGCACTTCCTGAAGCACAAAACCTTTTACGGCAATGAAATTGTCGCCAACACCCGTCGCCTGTGTTTGATGAACATGTTTTTGCATAACATTGGTGAGATTGATGGCGAAAGCCTGGTATCCCCCAATGATGCCCTGATTGCGCCTAGCCCGGTCAGTGTGGACTATGTGTTGGCGAACCCGCCGTTTGGAAAAAAAAGCTCGATGAGCTTTACCAACGAAGAGGGTGAGCAGGAAAGCGAAGACCTGACTTATAACCGGCAGGACTTTTGGGCAACCACCTCCAACAAGCAGTTAAATTTCGTGCAGCATATTCGCAGCATGCTGAAAACCACTGGCAAGGCTGCGGTGGTAGTGCCAGACAACGTGCTGTTTGAGGGCGGAGCAGGCGAAACCATCCGCCGCAAACTGCTGGAAAATACAACGCTGCATACCATCTTGCGTTTGCCCACCGGTATTTTTTATGCCCAGGGTGTAAAGGCGAATGTGCTGTTTTTTGATAACCAGCCAGCGAGTCCCGAGCCATGGACCAAAGAGGTGTGGTTTTACGATTACCGCACCAATATCCATCACACGCTCAAGCGCAAGCCCATGCGTTTTGAGGATCTGGCTGATTTTATCCAGTGCTATAGCCCGCAAAATATCAACCAGCGCGAAGAAACCTGGCACGCCGAAAATAACCCTGACGGCCGCTGGCGCAAATACAGCTATGAAGAGTTGGTTGCTCGCGACAAAACCAGCCTGGATATTTTCTGGCTGCGCGACAAGAGCCTGACCGATCTGGACAACCTGCCCGAGCCGGATGAGCTGGCTGAAGAAATTATCGAGAATATGGAAGCCGGGCTGGAAAGCTTTCGCGCCGTTTT
>CAZKTB010000101.1:1442-5646 GCA_964555485.1 uncultured Thiopseudomonas sp.
ATTTTTCAATTCCCACCGGGAGGTGACATGAACACTACTGATAACGAACAACAGACAACCGAAGAAAACACCCCGCCAGCAGGCGAAAAGCTGCAAAAGGTGCTGGCGCGCCTGGGTGTGGCTTCACGCCGCGACTCCGAGCAGTGGATCAAGGACGGCCGTATCAAGGTCAATGGACTGGTGGCGCATCTGGGCATGCGTGTTACACACCGCGACAGCATCAGCGTGGATGACGAGCCGCTCAAGCAGGACAAGGAAATCGCCACCCTGCGCCGCGTGATCCTGTACAACAAGCCCGAAGGCGAGGTTTGTACCCGCCGCGATCCAGAAGGCCGCCCGACGGTATTCGAGCGTTTGCCGCGTCTGAAAGCTGGCCGCTGGATCAACATCGGCCGGCTGGACATCAATACCACTGGCTTGCTGATCTTTACCACCGATGGCGAGCTGGCCAACCGCATGATGCATCCGTCCAACAACATGGACCGGGAATATGCCGTGCGTGTGCGTGGTGAAGTCACCGAAGAAATGATCGAGAACCTGCTCAAGGGCGTGACCCTGGAAGACGGGCCGGCAAAATTCACCGACATCCAGGCAGCGCCGGAAGGTGACGGCCTGAACCGCTGGTATCACTGTGTGGTGATGGAAGGCCGCAACCGTGAAGTACGCCGCCTGTGGGAGTCTCAGGGTGTGGTGGTCAGCCGCTTGAAGCGGGTACGTTTCGGGCCGGTGTTCCTCACCTCCGAGCTGAGCGTGGGCCGCTGGCGCGAGCTCAACCAGGCCGAGGTGGATATCCTCAGCAAGGAGTGCGGCCTGGAGCCGGTACAGCTGCCGGATCTCAAGCCCAAGGTGCAGAAGAAGGTCGAGCGCCAGGAGCGCCGTCTGAGCAAGGCAGCACCACGCCGTCCGCAGCGCAAGCCAGGTATCGGCCGGCCGCGCGACAAGCGTTAACCATTGCTGGTACAGCCATCCTGTTCCTGTTTGTGACAGGGGCAGGGCGGTTGGCAGTTTTGCACAGCTGCCCGAGGTGATGTTTCAGTGCCGGTTAACCACCGCTGGCGTTCATGAAACGTAGAATCTGTACTTCGCCGTCGCTGCTGAAATGATGGCGTTCGGGCTTGTGAAACAGGGCTTTGCGTACGGCGTCCATAACCGGCTGGTCATCCTGCGGATGCTTGCGCAGCAGGGTTTTAAGGTCAAGATCGTGCTCATTGCCCAGGCATAACAGCAGTTTACCTTCTGCGGTCAGGCGCACCCGGTTGCAGCTGCTGCAAAAGTTGTTGCTGTGCGGGGAGATGAAGCCAACACGCGTTTTCGGGTGATCTTTCAGACGCATATAGCGTGCCGGGCCACCGCTGCTTTCCGTGCTCTCCAGTAGCTGAAAGCGCTGTGTCAGACGTTCGCGAACCTGCTCGCTGGTGAACAGAGCCTTGTCTCTTGAACGGCCGACCTGGCCCAGCGGCATTTCCTCAATGAAGGTGATGTCCAGCCCGTTGTTCACGGCAAACTCAGTCAGTTCCAGCAGCTCGTCATCATTGCTGCCGTTTATGATGACACTGTTGATTTTGACTGCTGCAAAGCCGGCATCACGGGCTGCCTCGATACCGCGCAGCACACGTTGCAGGTCACCCACCCTGGTCATGGCGCGAAACCGCTCGGGACGTAACGAGTCCAGACTGATATTCAGCCGTTTGACGCCTGCCTCTGCCAGAGGTTTGGCGTATTTTTCCAGTTGGGCGCCATTGGTTGTCATGACCAGCTCTTGCAGTCCCTCTATGCTGCTGATGTTGCGACACAGGTCGACAAAACCTTTGCGTACGGTGGGTTCGCCACCGGTGAGGCGGATTTTTTCAACTCCGTTGGCAACAAGCATACGGGCACAACGCTCGATCTCTTCCAGCGTCAAAATCTGGTTACGCGGCAAGAAAGTCATATCTTCAGCCATGCAGTAAACACAGCGGAAGTCGCACCTGTCTGTTATTGAAATGCGCACATAGTTTATTTCACGACCAAAGCCGTCAATCAAGTCTCGGCCCATGTCCCAGACCCCTTATTGTTGCGAAAAAAGTTTTGGCAAAACACTGCTTTCATCGGCGGCCCAGTTAAGGCCAACAAAAATATGCCAGTGCAGAAAGTAACGATGGAGGACTCAGGTTGTAATGCATTACGTAGCACACTAGCTAGTCAACCAAAGTCAATCGCTCATGAAGTGGTTTCGGACAAATCGGCCAGGAACATAAGGCCGTTTATATTCTATCAATCAGCGATCTGTAGACTTTTACAGACCTTTGCGATAAGAATGATTCTCCATTACAAGTAGAAGGACAATTAAGCCGGATTTAAACCGAACAACGCATGCAATGCCACTCTGAAAGAGGTTTTATCATGAACAATAAAAACAAAACCGGTCTCTCCCCAGAGCAACAAAGCAAGGGTTTGCACGAGCTCTATGCCGAGGATCCCATCAAGGCTGACGAACTGGTCTGGGGAAGGCAAACAGACCCACTTGACCGGCGTGGTTTTTTGAAGCGTAGCGGTTTGCTGGCAATGGTGACCGCTGTAGGTGCAAGTATTCCTTTTGCGCGCAACTTCCCGGCCGGGCTGATTCCGGCAGCCTATGCCCAGTCCAGTGAGCCCTTTACCATTGCCGGGAAAGAAGGGCTGGTGGTGCTTAATGACCGGCCCCTAAACGCTAAAACACCACCTCATTTGCTGGATGATGAAGTAACACCGGGCAAGCACATGTTTGTTCGTAACAATGGCATTCCGCCCGAATTGAAAGATCTGGACCCGGACACCTGGACACTGGAAATTGCAGGTGAATCCTGTGTTACGCCCACCACCTTTACCCTGGCCGAGCTCAAGGCCCGCTTTGAGCACCACACTTACCAGCTAACCATCGAATGTGCCGGTAATGGCCGTGGCGAGTTCATCCCTTCTTCCAGTGGCAACCAGTGGACAACCGGTGCTGTTGCCAGCCCCAGATTTACCGGGGTACGTTTGCGGGATGTGCTGGAGGTCTGTGGTATCAAGGAAGATGCGGTATACATTGGTTACTACGGTGCGGATCTACACCCAAGTGGCAACCCGAGCAAAGCGGCAATCTCTCGTGGTGTTCCCATGTCCAAGGCGCTTGAGGATGAAACACTGATTGCCTGGGCCATGAACGGCGAGGATATTCCACCACTGAACGGCCATCCCCTTCGTCTTGTCTGTGGTGGTTGGCCTGCATCCACATCTGGCAAGTGGTTGAAGAAAATCGTGGTACGCAACAAGGTGCATGATGGCAACAAGATGGAATCGCCTTCCTATCATATGCCCAAGTATCCGGTTGCCCCCGGCACCCATGTGCCAAACGAGGACATGGTCATTATTGGATCCATGCCAGTGCGTTCCCTGGTGACCTATCCGAAAACAGGTATCACTCACAAGCTGGCCGAGCCGCTGGAGGTGCGCGGGCACGCCTGGGCAGGCGATCTTGAAGTGAGAGAACTGTATGTATCCATTGACTTTGGCATTACCTGGCAAAAAGCCGAGCTGCGTGCTCCGGTAAACCGCCTGGCGTGGCAGCACTGGAAAGCCAGTCTGAAATTCCCGGAAATCGGCTATTACGAAGTCTGGGCCAGGGCTGTCGATAGCGAAGGCAACTCGCAGCCGATGGTTGTCGCCGGCTGGAACCCGAAAGGCTATTTAAACAATGCGTGTCACCGTATTGCGGTGCAAATTGTTTAGGAGAAGTGCAATGAAACGTACGATTGCAACGGCCTTGCTGGCGCTGGGATTATCGGCCACGACGGTGCAGGCCGCCGAGACCGACCCGGCCACGGGGTTTATCATTGCGCCTGGTTGGGAAACCGTTCGTAACAGCTGTATAGCCTGCCATTCTGCCGGCCTGGTGACGCAAAATAGCGGGGATCGTGAGCATTGGCTGTCTCTCATCCGCTGGATGCAGGACAGCCAGGGCTTGTGGCAGTTTGATCCTGCCACAGAAGAAACCATCCTCGAATATTTGAGCACCTATTACGGAGTCAAGAAAGGAGGGCGCCGTCTGCCGCTGACTGCCGACCAGCTTCCGGTCAATCCGTACCACAGCGCGGGAATTGAATAACAGAGGTACATCGCTGCTGGAGGCCTGCAGCCAGCGTCTGGATGCTTGGCAGGCAAGAATGACAGCTCATGAGCTGCTCCTTGGCATGGAGTGTAAAAG
>CAZKTB010000102.1:0-5616 GCA_964555485.1 uncultured Thiopseudomonas sp.
GTGACGCCTGTTCAGACCAGTGCAGAGCCTGGTCATAGTCGGCTTCAATCAGCACTCCGGCGTGCCAGTAGTTACCCAGCTGATACTGGGCTTCGGCATGTCCCAGTTCGGCCTGGCGAATACAGAGCTCGAGCTCGGCCGCCAGGTTGGGTCCTTCCTGCAGTGGCTGGCAGTGGCGTGGCGCCACTTCGATCAGCAGGGGAAGCTCTTCTGCCCGGACACTTGCCGAGCCAACTGCCAGTGCCAGGACAAACAGGGTAAGATACGCCGCTTTCATTGATGTAGAAAATCCGTTCGCAGATACCACCGGCTGCAGGCGCGTGACGCCAATACACCGGTCAGGTGGGTCGTGGCTGCATTGTAGCAACTTGCACAGGTTGCGCCTATGCAGGGCCGTAGCCCGCTAACCTCCTCTCTGCTGACGAAAACCGGATGCATATGCGAATCAAACAAAGACCCCTGCCGTCACAGCTGCCCGAGCTGCATGACTTGCCACCCCTGCTGACCCGTATCTATGCCGCGCGTGGTGTACGTCATCCGCGCGAGCTGGATACCGGATTGCAACAGCTTGAGCCCTATCACTCGCTGAAAGGCATCGGGGCTGCCACCGCTCTGTTGCTGGATGCCATTGAGCAACAGCAGCGCATCCTGATCGTGGGTGACTTTGATGCCGACGGCGCCACCGCCACGGCCACCGCGATGCTCGGCCTGCGCATGCTGGGTGCGACCGATGTGCACTATCTGGTACCGAATCGCTTCGGTTATGGCTACGGCCTGAGCCCCGAGCTGGTGGCCGCTGCCGCACCATTGGGGGCGCAGCTGCTGATTACCGTGGACAACGGCGTATCCAGCGTCGAGGGTGTGGCTGCTGCGCAGGCCGCTGGCATGCGGGTACTGGTGACCGACCACCACCTGCCGGGCGAGACGCTGCCGGCGGCGGATTCGATGGTCAACCCGAACCAGCATGGCTGCGAATTCCCCAGCAAGGCGCTGGCCGGTGTTGGCGTGATCTTCTATGTGCTGCTGGCGCTGCGGGCGCGCATGCGTGAGCTAGGACATTTCGAAGGCCGGCCGGTACCCAATCTGGCCGAGCTGCTGGATCTGGTAGCGCTTGGCACTGTGGCCGACGTGGTGCCGCTGGATGCCAACAACCGCATTCTGGTACAGCAGGGGCTGGCGCGCATCCGTGCCGGCCGTACTCGCCCGGGCATCCGCGCCTTGGTTGAGACCGGCCGACGCAACCTGCATCAGCTGGTGGCTACGGATCTTGGTTTCATTGTCGGGCCACGACTGAATGCGGCCGGACGCATGGACGACATGAGTGTCGGTATCGAATGCCTGCTGGCGCAAACCGAAGCTGAAGCCATGCAGCTGGCCCAACGGCTGGAAGATCTGAACCGTCAACGCAAGTCGGTTGAGCAGGGCATGCAGCAGGATGTCGAGCAGCAATTGCAGGCGCTGGATATGGAAAACATGCCCTTTGGCCTCTGTGTCTATCAGCCGGACTGGCACCAGGGCGTGACCGGCATTCTGGCCGCCCGCCTGAAGGAACGACATCACCGACCGGTAATCGCCTTTGCCGATGCCGGCGACGGTCAGCTCAAGGGCTCGGCTCGTTCGGTGGCCGGTCTGCATGTGCGCGATGCACTTGAGGCGGTAGCCAGCCGCAATCCGGGCATGATCATCAAGTTTGGCGGCCATGCCATGGCAGCGGGGCTAACCCTGGCGCAGGAGTGTTTTGACGACTTCTCCCGTGCCTTTGACCAGCAGGTGCGCAGCTGTCTGAGCGAGGATGATTTGCAGGGACTCTGGGTCACCGATGGCGAGCTGTGCCGCAGCGAATTCGAACTGGAGCTGGCCCGCCAGCTGCGCATGGCTGGTCCCTGGGGGCAGCAGTTTCCGGAGCCGAGTTTTCATGGTCGCTTCCGTTTGTTGGAACAGCGGCTGGTCGGTGAGCGTCATCTGAAGCTTGTGTTGCAGACAGAGGATGGCTCGGTGTCGCTGGATGGCATTGCCTTCAATGTGGATCTGGATTGCTGGCCCAATCCGAATATCCGTTTTGCCGACATGGCTTATCGATTGGATGTGAATGAGTTTCGTGGGCGTGAGAGCTTGCAGTTGATGGTGGAGCACTTGGTGGCGGCTGGGTGATTTGTTGCTTGGTTCGGTGGGGTTTTGGCCTGTTTGGTGTGGGACTGATTCCGCGTTGTCATCCTGCGCGGAGCGTAGCGTAGTCGCAGGATCCATGGGTGCCGGTTGCGTTTAGGAGTGAGGTGTGAGGTTTTTGCTTGATTGGTGTGAGCAGGGCTGGCGAGACGCTGCGCAAAGCTTTCGTCGTCACAGCCGCCTGCGGCGTCCATGCCGACAGGCTTTGCTCCGGTCCCGCCAGCCCTGCAACGTACCATGGTGTTGGGGGAGGGTAGTCCGGCTGCGCCGGACTGCTGTCGCAAGATAGTTGAGACTTCTTGTGTTCATAGCTGCCATTTTGTGCGGAATTAAGCATGGCGCCGGGCTTTTGTGCGAAGGGGCTTGCCCCTGAGAAGACGTTAAAAGTTGGATTCAGATGCAAGTCTCAATGTCTGATGGATATCCCTAGCTTCGCAGCCGTCATCCTGCGCGGAGCGTAGCGTAGTCGCAGGATCCATGAATGCTGGTTGTGTTGCGGAGTATGGCCGGTGGTGGTTTTGCTTGATTGGTGTGAGCAGGGCTGGCGAGACGCTGCGCAAAGCTTTCGTCGTCACAGCCGCCTGCGGCGTCCATGCCGACAGGCTTTGCTCCGGTCCCGCCAGCCCTGCAACGTACCATGGTGTTGGGGGAGGGTGGTCCGGCTGCGGCAGACTGCTGTCGCATGGTGCGGAAGATTCCTGGGGTGGTCGGCTATTTGTTGAGCTGGCATTTGTTGGCTGATCTTGACCGCATAGCCGTCATCCTGCGCGAAGCGAAGCGTAGTCGCAGGATCCATAAGCGTAGGTGGCGTTTCGTCATATTTGAGTATGTCCGGGTGTTTTGGAGTGCTCTGTGCAGTACCATTTCCTTTTGCAGGAATACTTCAATGGAATATTCGACGCATAGCGGTTTGGCATAGGCATTACTTAGTGATGAGCAATTCCACAAAAAACACCCTGGTCATCCTGCCCGGTCTGGACGGAGTAGGCACTCAGCATGAAGACTTTATTGCTGCGGTCGGGCCGGCTTTTGCTAATGTGCAGAGCATTGTGTATCCAGCTGATCAGAAGCTGGGCTATGCAGAGCTGGAGGCTTTGGTCCGTCAGCAGTTGCCGGAGGAACAGCCTTTTGTGTTGCTGGGAGAGTCCTTTTCCGGGCCGCTGGCGATTATGCTGGCTGCCAATCCGCCGCCGAATCTGGTTGGCGTGGTTCTGGTGGCCACTTTTGCCAAGGCGCCAATGGCGATGCTTTCTCCTTTTGCCGAGCTGACCCGTTTTGTGCCGGTACGCAATATGCCACGGCAGATTTTATCGAAAATCCTGTATGGCCGTTGGGCTACGGATGCTCTGGTGGAAGACCTGCACGTTGCGCTGATGGATATTGATCCGGATGTGTTGCGCTTTCGCGGTTCTGAAGCCATGCGGGTGGACACCACTAGGCAGCTTGAGCAAATCAGGGTGCCTTGCCTGTTTTTGCGTGCTGCCAGGGAGCGGCTGATTTTTGCATCAGCCAGTGAGCACATAGCCAGCGTGCGTCCGGATTGCATGGTGCAGGATATTGAAGGGCCGCATATGTTGTTGCAGGTTGCTGCAGCGGATTGCGCCCGGGCCATTGAGTCCTTTGTCGGCGGGCTGGATAACAGTTCGTCGATGTCTTGATTTTCAGTGCTACAACAGCAAGTTTTACAGAGAGTGCAGCATGCCTAAAGCCATTGTTTTCGACCATAAGCCCATGCCTGTGTAGCTTGAGCCCGGTACCCACTACTGGTGTGCCTGCGGACGCTCCGGGAACCAGCCGTTTTGTGATGGCTCGCACCAGGGCACTGGCATTCATCCGCAGGAATTTGTGGTGGAAGAGGAAAGCGAGGCCTATTTGTGTCTGTGCAAGCAGAGCAAGGATTCGCCTTACTGTGATGGCAGTCATGCCCGGATTGGTAAAGACGTGACTCAACTGCCGGCTTTGGCAACTCATGTGGACAGCGAAGTGCAGAAGCAGGCTTCTGTGTCGGTAACCAGCCAAAACAGCAGTGACAATGCCATGCCGGAAGCAGTCAACACGCCGGAAGAGTCTACCGTGGAGTACATTCACAATCTGGCCAAGCATGGCCTGAGCCTGCAGCCGGAAGGCCCGCTGGATGCCATGGGTGTGCCGCGCAGCCAGCTGCCAGACTGGAACCAGATTCAGCTGGTGACGGCGCAAATGGCGAAAAAGCCTTTACCGATTGATGCGCCAGTGGCTACCGAGCTGGTGATTGGTCCCAATGCCAAAAAGCCGCTGGTTCTGAAAATTCCCCTGTTTGTTTCCGACATGAGCTTTGGTGCGCTGTCGGCGGAAGCCAAGCTGGCGCTTGCCAAAGGTGCCGAATTGGCCGGTACCGGAATCTGTTCGGGAGAGGGCGGCATGCTACCGGCAGAAAAGGCGGCCAACTCCCGTTACCTGTTCGAGCTGGGTACAGGAGAGTTTGGCTATCGGGACGAGCTGATGAGGGATATCCAGGCGTTCCACTTCAAGGGCGGACAGGCGGCGAAAACCGGTATTGGCGGCCACTTGCCGGGCAGCAAGGTGACCGCCGAGATTGCTGCTGTGCGACATCTGCCGGAAGGGCTGGATGCCATTTCACCCTCCACTTTTGCGAAGCTGTCCACCACGGCCGATTTTCGCGAGTTTGCCGAACGGATTCGCGAGCTGTCCGGCGGTGTGCCCATCGGCTTCAAACTCAGTGCCCAGCACATCGAGAATGATATCGATTTTGCTCTTGAATCATCCGCCGACTACATCATCCTGGATGGCCGTGGTGGCGGTACAGGTGCGGCTCCGCTGATCTTCCGTGATCATATTTCCGTCCCCAGCATTCCGGCGTTGGCCCGCGCACGCCGCCATCTGGATCGCAGCGGCCGCGAGGATGTCACCCTGATCTTCACTGGTGGCTTGCGTACTCCGGCGGATTTCATCAAGGCCCTGTGTCTGGGAGTCGATGGTGTGGCGCTGGCCAATAGTGCGATTCAGGCCATCGGTTGTGTGGGTGCCCGCATTTGTCACACCAACAACTGTCCGGCGGGCATTACCACGCAACAACCCAGACTGCGTGCCCGTCTGGATGTGGATGTAGCTGCCGAGCGTCTGGCCAACTTCTTCAATGCCTCCACCAGTCTGATGCAAATCATGGCTCGGGCCTGTGGACACAGTAGTCTGGCTGATTTCTGTCTGGATGATCTCACTACCTGGGATGAGCAGATGGCTCGTTTGTCCGGTGTGCCTTATAGCGGGGTAATGTCGTTGTAGGTTTTTTGTTTGTCTGTCTGGATTGGGGTGGTTTTGCCTGATTGGTGTGGGACGGGTGGTGGTTTTGCCTGATTGGTGCGGGCAGGGCAGGGGGGGCCCCGACCCAAAAAAATTTTAAAAAAAAAACCCCCCCCCCCACAAAACACCCCCCAATTACACCGACACCCC
>CAZKTB010000103.1:0-5599 GCA_964555485.1 uncultured Thiopseudomonas sp.
CATACCAACCCCAGACAGCTTACTGCCGCCGAGCGCAAAGAGCTGACCATAGAGACGGTGGTCGAGCTGGCGGCTGAACAGAACCCGGCAGAAATCACCACCACTGCAATTGCCCAGCGCATGGGGCTGACTCAGGGAGCACTATTTCGGCACTTCAGCAGCAAAGAGATGCTGCTGGAAGCCACCATGCAGTGGGTCAGCCAGCGCTTGCTGGACCGGGTGGACCGCGCTGCCGCCAAAGCAGGTTGTCCACTTGCTGCACTGGAAGCGATGTTCATGGCTCATACCAGCTTTGTTGCCCGGCACCCGGGTGTGCCGCGCCTGTTGTTTGGAGAACTGCAGCGTCCCGGTAAAACGCTGATCAAGTCCATGGTGGAAACCCTGTTGCAGGAGTACAGCCAGCGCTTGCAACTCCATTTGCAGCAGGGCATTGAGCAGGGTGTCTTTTATCCGCAACTGGACACCCGGGCCGCAGCCAGTCTGTATATCGGCAGCATTCAGGCGCTGGTCATTCAGGCGACGGTAAGTGGTGAGGCACAGTTGATCAGCCAGCAGGCCCCTGCAGCTTTTGCACTGTTTCGACGTAGCCTGGAGGTTCACCCATGAGTATAGCCAAGCGCAGGCTTCCCGTTGTTTTGCTGATACTGCTGGCGGTTGCGGCCGTGCTGTTTTATCTGTGGCAGCAGCAGGCTGAGGACCGCAGTGATCGTCTGTTGCTGTACGGCAATGTGGATATCCGTGAGGTGCAACTGGCGTTTCGTCAGCCGGGCCGCTTGCAGACCCTGAATTTTGATGAGGGTGACCGGGTTGCCGAAGGCACCTTGCTGGCCGAGCTGGATGCCCAGCCCTACCGGGAGGCGCTGGCGGTTGCCAGTGCCAATACCTGGCTGGCCCGTACCGAGCTGAACAAGCTGCAGGCCGGTTTGCGCCCGCAGGAAGTCGAGCAGGCGCGGGCTACGTTGAACCAGGCGCAGGCGGTTGCCCGTGATGCCCGGGCCAATCATCAGCGTCAGCAAGTGCTGGTCAAGGATGGTGCTGTCAGCCGCAGCATGGCGGATGCGGCACAGGCTGCCCACGAGCAGGCGCAAGCCCGGGTCCATTCCGCACAGGCAGCTTTGTCGCAGGCGATCGAAGGCTTTCGACAAGAAGACATTGCCGCGGCGCAGGCCCGGCTGACCGCTGCCGAGGCTGCCGAGGCCCAGGCAGAAACCGCCCTGGCTGATACCCGCCTGCTGGCACCGGCCGATGGCGTGATCCTGTCCCGGGTGCGCGAAGCCGGCAGCATGCTGGTCAGCCAGGCTGCTGTGTACACATTGAGTCTTGAGCATCCGGTGTATGTACGTGCCTATGTGGGCGAGCCCGACTTGGGCCAGGTAGTGCCCGGACGCCAGGTGCTGATACACAGCGATAGCAGTGAGCGTGTCTATCAGGGCCAGATCGGTTTTGTTTCGCCACGTGCCGAATTCACCCCGAAAACGGTAGAAACCACTGACCTGAGAACCGAGCTGGTATACCGGCTGCGGATTGTGGTCAGTGATGCCGATGATGCCTTGCGTCAGGGCATGCCGGTTACCGTCGAGCTGCAGAGAACCGGCGCGGATGAATGATCTGCTGGCGAGCAACAGTGCACCTGCCGTGCAGCTGACGGAGCTGAGCAAGAGTTTTGGCTCCGTGCAGGCCCTGCACAGTCTGAGTGCGCGGGTGGAATACGGACGCCTGACCGGACTGGTCGGGCCGGATGGCGCCGGCAAGACCACCCTGATGCGCATCCTGATCGGCTTGCTGAACCCTGACAGTGGCCAGGCCAGTGTCGCCGGTCTGGATACGGTGCGTGAGGCCGAGGCGATCCATGCGGCAACCGGCTACATGCCGCAACGCTTTGGCCTGTATGAAGACCTGAGCGTGCTGGAAAACCTGCGCCTCTATGCTCGGCTGCGTGGCCTGGATGCCGGTCAGCAAAGCGGACTGTTCAAGGAGCTGCTGGATTTTACCCGGCTGGCGCCTTTTACCTCCCGTCTGGCCGGTCAGTTGTCAGGCGGGATGAAACAGAAGCTGGGGCTGGCCTGTGCCCTGATGGCACGGCCACGGGTATTGCTGCTGGACGAGCCCGGCGTTGGCGTGGATCCGGTCAGTCGCCAGGATCTGTGGCGCATGGTGCAGACACTGACCGATGAAGGCATGGCAGTGATCTGGGCGACCGCCTATCTGGACGAGGCGGAGCGCTGTGAGTCGGTCCTGCTGCTGGATCAGGGTCAGCTGCTCTATCAGGGCGCGCCTGAACAACTGACCGGGCGTCTGCACGGCCGCAGTTACCGGCTGGAAAATCTGGGCAGCCAGCGCCGGCAACTGCTGAGCGAGGCGCTGGATTTGCCATCGGTCAGCGATGGTGTGATCCAGGGCGCTGGCGTACGTGTGGTATTGCGTGATGGAGCCGGGCGCACGGACATTGAAACACTGGCCAGCCAGGCGGAGGTGCCGCTGCGAGCCGTCGAACCCCGTTTTGAAGATGCCTTCATTGACCTGCTTGGCGGCGGGCCGGGCGGAACCTCGGCGCTGGCTGAACGCCTGGAGCCGGTCCAGCTGGCTTCGGACATTGCCGTATCCTGCAATCAGCTGACCAAGCGCTTTGGCGACTTCACCGCCACCGACGCGGTCAGTTTCGAGGTGCGCAAGGGCGAGATTTTCGGTTTGCTCGGCCCCAATGGGGCCGGCAAGTCCACCACCTTCAAGATGCTGTGTGGCCTGCTCAAGCCGACCTCGGGCGAAGCCCGGGTGGTCGGGCTGGACCTGCGCCGTGCCAGCGGTGCCGCCAAGGGCCAGCTGGGTTACATGGCGCAGAAGTTTTCCCTGTATGGCCTGTTGTCGGTCCGGCAGAACCTGGAGTTTTCAGCCGGCGTGTATGGCCTGGAAGGCAATGAAAAGAACCAGCGCATTGCCCAGATGATAGAGACCTTTGATCTGGAGCCCTGGCTCGACAGCGCGCCGGATGCACTGCCACTGGGCCACAAACAGCGCCTGGCGCTGGCCTGCGCCTTGATGCACCGCCCGCCGGTACTCTTTCTGGATGAACCGACTTCCGGGGTGGATCCTATTACCAGGCGCGAGTTCTGGACCCATATCAACGGCCTGGCACGCAAGGGCGTCACCATCATGGTGACCACCCACTTCATGGACGAGGCGGAGTATTGCGACCGCGTCGCCATGCTGTCCCAGGCACGGCTGATTGCCCTGGATACGCCAGATGCGCTCAAGCGTCAGGCGGCCACGGCCGGCAACCCGGACCCCAGCATGGAAGATGCCTTCATTCATCTGGTCGAAACTGCCGAACAGGCGACGCAGGTGCAGCCATGAGTCACCGTCGTTTATGGGCGTTGGTGCACAAGGAAAGCCTGCAGGCAGTGCGTGATCCGTCCACCCTGTTGATTGCACTGGTATTGCCGGTGATCTTGCTGCTGTTGTTTGCCTATGCAGTGTCACTGGACGCGAAAAATGTGCCGGTTGCAGTGGTCAACGAGTCAAGCAGTGCCAAGGCGCAGGAGCTGGCAGCTGCACTGGCGGCAACAGCCTATTTGCAGCCGGAGTTCGTGCAGGACCGGCGTACGGCCATGCCCGCACTGGTCTCGGGACAGGTGCGCGGCTACATTGTCATTCCCGCCGATTTTGAGCAGCGGTTATCTTTGCGTGGCGAGCAGCCACTGCTGCAGGTGCTGACCGATGGCTCGCAACCGAACACGGCCAACTATGTCGAAAACTACACATTGGGCGTGCTGCAAAGCTGGCGGGCCGGTTTGCCGGAAGCCGCCGCAGCGCAGCAGGGCGGTATTCAGCTGGAGCCAAGATTCTGGTTCAACCCTGAGCTGGAAAGCCGGCGGGCGCTGGTGCCCGGTGCCATTGCGATTGTCATGACCATTATCGGCACCCTGCTTACCGCGCTGGTGGTCGCCAGGGAATGGGAGCGCGGCACCATGGAAGCCATCATGTCGACGCCGGCCTCGGTCAACCAGATCCTGATCGGCAAATTGCTGCCGTATTTTGTGCTGGCCATGCTCTCCATGCTGGGTGCCACCCTGCTGGCGGTGCAGGTGTTTGACGTGCCGCTGCGTGGTTCCCTGTGGGTGCTATTGCTGTTGTCGGCGGTATTCATGATTCCGGCGCTGGGGCAGGGACTGCTGATTTCCTCGCTGACGCGCAACCAGTTTCTGGCTTCACAGATCGCCCTGTTTTCCGGCTATTTGCCGGCTTTCATCCTGTCGGGCTTCTTGTTTGAAATCGATGCAATGCCCGCTGCCGTCCGTGCCCTGACCTATGTGATTCCGGCCCGTTATTTCGTGGATTCGTTGAAAACCGTTTTTCTGGCGGGTGATGTGTGGGCGGTATTTTTGCCCAACCTGTTGGCCATGGCCGGCATCGGACTATTGTTTTTCGCCCTGGCCAGACGGGCCACCCGCAAGAATCTGGAGGGTTGAACATGCGAGGCATCATTGTCTGGCCACGCTTGCGTGCCCAGTTCATCAAGGAAGTACTGAGTATCCTGCGTGATCCGCGCAGCCGCATGGTGGTGTTTGTCCCCCCGATTTTTCAGCTGCTGGTGTTTGCCTTCGCCGCCACTCTGGAGGTGCGCAATATCGAACTGGCGGTCTATAACCAGGATCACGGGCGCTGGTCGGTCGAGTACTTGCAGCAGTTGCACGGGGCCGGTTTTGTCAGCCGTATCCATCAGGCACAGAGCCAGCAGCATCTGGGCCAGATGCTGGAGCGGGGCGAGGTGATTGCCACGTTAAGTTTTCCGGCGGACTTTTCCCGCGCCATCAGTGCCGGCGAGCCGGCCAGCGTGCAGGTGCTGGTCGATGGCCGGCGCAGCAACGCGGGGCAGATCAGCCTGGCCTATCTCAACCGTATTGCAGCCTCGGTCAACGCCCAGACAGAGTATGAGCAGGCAGTTCCCGAGCCGGCAGCGGTGCGCCACCTGTTCAATCCCAACCTGATCTATCGCTGGTTCACCGTGCCCGGGCTGACCGGCATTCTGGCGCTGTTCAGTGCGCTGCTGATCACCTCGCTATCCATTGCCCGCGAGCGGGAAATGGGCACCTTTGACCAGCTGCTGGTGTCACCCACAACGACCACCGAAATCATCCTGGCCAAGTCGTTGCCCGCCTTGCTGATCGGCACCCTGCTCGGGCTGGTAATGATCGCCGCCGGGGTCTTCCTGTTTGGCATTCCCTTTACCGGCTCCTTTGGCTGGCTGCTGTTGAGCTTGATCCTGTTCATCCTGTCGGTGGTTGGCATCGGGCTGATGCTGTCGGCCATCAGCATGACGCAGCAACAGGCGATTCTGGCAGCTTTTGCCGTGGGTATTCCGGCTGTGCTGATGTCCGGCTTTGCCACCCCGGTGGAAAACATGCCGCAGGTGTTGCAGTGGCTGGCCCAGCTGATTCCGCTGACGCATTTTCTGATCATTGTCGAGGGCAGCTTTCTCAAGGGGCTGCCCACGCGGGATGTGCTGCATAGCCTGTGGCCACTGGCCTGCATTGCGGCAACCTGTCTGGGAGCCGCGGTATGGCTGGTACGCGGGCGTCTGCAATAAATGCATCAAGCCCGC
>CAZKTB010000104.1:0-1537 GCA_964555485.1 uncultured Thiopseudomonas sp.
CATCCTGCATGCATTCTTCCAGGCTGATCGGCCCGGGGGCAATGGAAAAGCAGCCGGCAAATTTCTCCAGCAGGCGACCGCGCTCAGGGATCACCGCACCTGAAATCAAGATGGCAGGCACGCCATGGCCAGCGGCCAGTTCTGTCACATGACTGGGAGCTTTTCCATACAGGGTTTGCCCATCGCTTTGCCCCTCACCGGTAAAGACCGCAGTGGCAGATTCCAGCGCTTCATCCAGGCCAATCAGTCCGGCTACCAATTCAGCGCCGGAAACCAGTTGCGCTCCCAGTACCAGCAAGGCAAAGCCAAGGCCACCTGCAGCTCCCGCTCCTGCCACATCCTGATACCGCACCTGCAGCTCGTCCTCAACCAGGTCGGCAAACCTGCCCATGGCCGCGTCATAGGCCGCCAACTCCTGCTGATTCAATCCTTTTTGCGGCCCGTATACGCAGGTGGCACCACGCCTGCCACAAAGGGGGTTGTCCACATCCGAGGCAATACGGATTTGAACCTCATCGGCAAAGGGTGAAAAATGCTTAAAACAAACACGGGCCACATTCAGCAGGTCACGGCCAAAGCCTTGCAGTTCCCGGCCTTGAGTATCGAAGGCGCGCATGCCCAATGCCTGTAACAGGCCCAGCCCGCCATCATTGGTGGCACTTCCACCCAGGCCGACGATGAGGGATCTGCAGCCTCGCTCATAGGCCGCCAGCATGACCTCGCCCACACCAAGGGTTGTAGTCTGTCCCGGGTGGCGCTCCGCTGCAGCAACCTGCTCCAGACCGGCAATATTGGCCATTTCGATCAGGGCGGTTTGCTCTGGTGTAATGCCGAAATAACTGGTTTGCTGCCGGCCTGTGGCTCCGCTGCACAACACGGCAACCTTTTCACTACCGGTTGCATCGATCAGGCTGTCGAGCGTACCTTCGCCGCCATCCGCCATGGGTTTGACGACAACTTCAATGCGCTCATCCACCGCCAAAATGGCATCCCGCATTACGCTTGCCACCTCAACGGCCGTCAACGAACCTTTATAGGAATCCGGGGCAACCACTATCTTCATGTCCGCATCCTCCTGCTAGCGCGCTTCTATCGGTCCGGCTGATCAGCCTCCACTCCGGCAGCCAGATGGCACCCTGGATATCAACATAAACCCGGGGCACGCCCAGCACCACTCATCTTAGCCGGAAAAGCCCTGCATCTCCCACGACCAAAAAAGGGGTCAGGTACATTTGTACCTGACCCCTTTTCATTCGGCCTGGAGCTTGCAATCAGCCGGCCATTTCCACCAGCAGCTTGTTCAGGCGCTGCACATAGGCGGCCGGATCCTTGATACTGTCACCGGCAGCCAGCGCGGCCTGGTCAAACAGGATCAGCGCCAGATCGGCAAAGCGGTCTTCGTCCTGCTCGTTGTCCAGCTTTTCCAGCAGCGGGTGAGTCGGGTTGAACTCGAACACCGGCTTGGACTCTGGCACTTTCTGACCGCTGGCCTCGAGAATCTGGCGCATCTGCAGACCCAGATCCTGCTCGCCAATGG
>CAZKTB010000104.1:1637-5552 GCA_964555485.1 uncultured Thiopseudomonas sp.
CCGCTGGCCTCGAGAATCTGGCGCATCTGCAGACCCAGATCCTGCTCGCCAATGGCAAGAATGGCAGGCGAATCGGTCAGACGGTGGGATACACGCACCTCGGCCACCTGATCCTTGAGCACGTCATTCAGACGCTCGACCAGGGCTTCCTTCTCCTTGGCAACTTCTTCCTGGGCCTTCTTGTCCTCTTCGGAGTCCAGCTCGCCCAGATCCAGATCGCCACGGGCAATGTCGACAAAGGTCTTGCCGTCGAACTCGGTCAGGTAGCTCATCATCCACTCGTCGATGCGGTCGGACAGCAGCAGCACCTCGATACCCTTCTTGCGGAACACTTCCAGATGCGGGCTGTTCTTGATGTGGTCGTAGCTGTCACCGGTCAGGTAGTAGATCTTGTCCTGGCCCTCCTGCAGGCGGCCCACATAATCAGCCAGCGCAACGTTCTGGGTGCCGTCGGTACCCTGGGTTGAAGCAAAACGCAGCAGGCCGGCGATCTTTTCCTTGTTGCCAAAGTCTTCAGCCGGGCCTTCCTTCAACACCTCACCGAAAGCGTCCCACACCTTGGCGTAGTTTTCGGCATCGTTCTTGGCCATTTTTTCCAGCATGTCCAGCGCACGCTTGGTCAGCGCGGTTTTCATGCTGTCGATGACCGGATCCTTCTGCAGGATTTCACGTGACACGTTCAGTGACAGGTCGTTGGAATCGACCACGCCCTTGATGAAACGCAGGTACAGCGGCAGGAACTCATCAGCCTGGTCCATGATGAACACGCGCTGCACATACAGCTTCAGGCCGCGTGGCGCTTCACGGTGATAGAGATCAAAGGGCGCACGACCGGGCACATACAGCAGCGAGGTGTATTCCAGACGACCTTCCACCTTGTTGTGGCTCCAGGCCAGCGGATCCTCGAAGTCGTGGGCCACGTGCTTGTAGAACTCTTGGTACTCCTCGTCCTTCACCTCGGTGCGCGGACGGGTCCACAGGGCGCTGGCACGATTGACCACTTCCCACTCCGGCTCTGCAGGTGCCTCTTCTTCGCCGTGGTGTTCTTTCGGCAGCTCGATCGGCAGTGCCACATGGTCGGAATACTTGGTGATAACGTTACGCAGGCGCCAGCCGTCGGCAAACTCCTTTTCGTCATCCTTCAGATGCAGCACGATGCGGGTACCGCGCTCGGGCTTGTTAATGGTTTCTATATCAAACTCGCCTTCACCCTCGGAAGACCAGAGCACGCCCTCTTCCGCCTTCAGACCGGCACGGCGGGTGAACACCTCGACCTTTTTTGCCACGATGAAGGCAGAGTAGAAACCGACCCCGAACTGACCAATCAGCTGGGAATCCTTTTTCTGGTCTCCGGTCAGCTGCTTCATGAACTCGGCAGTACCGGACTTGGCGATGGTACCCAGATGGGACAACACATCATCACGGCTCATGCCGATGGCGTTGTCTTCGATGGTCAGGGTATTGGCGTCCTTGTCGAAGCTGACACGGATTTTCAGCTCAGGATCGTTTTCCAGCAGCTCGGGCTGGGACAGTGCCTCAAAACGCAGCTTGTCGGCGGCATCCGATGCGTTGGATACCAGCTCGCGCAGGAAAATCTCCTTGTTGGAATACAGGGAGTGAATCATCAGGTGCAGCAGCTGCTTGACCTCGGTCTGGAAACCGAGGGTTTGTTTTTGTGTATCTACAGACATTGGGTACTCCACAAAGACCTGTTACAAATTCGGTGAGTGACAGGCGATATGGGGTCCCTCGGGGAAAATTTCAAGGAGAGGTTAAGTTTTCCAGCCGGATCTAGCCGATTTCTGCCGGTGATACCTCGAAAACGGCAAAACCCGAAACCTTGACCATCTGCCGGACCCGATCCGGCAAGCAAAGCAGCAAGCTGCCCGTAATCAGCAATGCAGACTTCAGCCAATTACGCCAAGGTCAGGCTTTTATCCACGAGATTGCCAGCGGTCACGCACCGTCATGGCGATCAGTACCAGCGCGACTGGCAACAACCAGGCCATTTGCTGATCAGCCAGCGGCAGGTAACCCAGCAAGCCGCCCAGACCATTGAAGCCGGCTGCAGATGTCGCATCCAGGATACCGAACAGCAGGGTCACCGCCATCGCAACACGGATGACCGGCTGCGGGTTGTGCCATATTTTTTGTGCCAGACTCAGCAACACCAGCACAATGGCCAGCGGATACAACCCCACCAGCACCGGCACAGATACCTTGATCAATTGCGTCAGCCCCTGGTTCGAGACCGCCCAGCTGAACAGGGTGAAAAACACCACTGTATGCGAGTAACGAATACCCCAGAGCTCCTCGAAATACTCTCCGCACGCCACCAGCAGTCCGGTTGCCGTGGTCAGGCAGGCCAGAGTGATGACCACGCCCAGCAGCAGCGAGCCGGGCACGCCAAAAGCATGCTGCACATAGGCAGCCAGAACCTGGCCACCATTGCTGGCATCTGCGGCGATACCGTAGCTGGTTGCCCCCAGGTAGAACAATGAAACGTACACCAGAGACAGGCCGATGGCCGCAATGATGCCGGCCTGGATCGAGTGACGGGTCACTTTTTTCAGCTCGGTCACACCCTGCGTACGAATGGCGGCCGCAATCACCACGCCAAACACCAGCGCACCAAGCGCATCCATGGTCAGGTAGCCGTCAAGAAAACCGCTGGTCAGTGGCGCGGCGCTGTAAGGCAGCGCACCCGGTCCCGGCAAACCGGCCGGGCGGAATACCGCCGCCAGTCCCAGCAGCACCAGTGCCAGTAGCAGCACCGGCGTGATCAGCTGGCCGATACGCTCCAGGATCTTGCCCGGGTTCATCGCCAGATACAGCACTGCGGCAAAGTACAGGCTGCTGTACAGCAACAGAACCCACCAGCTATGTTCGATGAAGGAGCCCAGGGCAATTTCGTAAGACACTACCGCCGTTCGGGGAGTGGCAAACAATGGACCAATGGCCAGATACACGGCGATGGCAAAGATGGTGCCCGCCAGCTTGCCCAGCGGCAGTGTCAGGGTTTGCAGGCCGCCGCCAACCCGGGCCAGCGCCACCACGGTCAACAACGGCAGCCCGACCCCGGTCAGCAAGAAACCCAGGGTAACCAGCCATAACTGTCCGCCTGATTGCAATCCGGCTGCTGCCGGAAAAATGATGTTGCCTGCCCCCAGAAACAGCGCAAAAGTCATGAACCCCAGCGCCATGATTTGGGTTTTGTCCAGCCCTTTCATCCAACTACTTCCTAAAATACGAAAACCGTGCATTGTACCTTTTTACGCCGGCAGCCGTGGCCAGTTCTGCCCGTTTGCCGGTATAAAAAATAAACTTGCTTGATCATGGTTAGCCTTGCAAGGGCTGTGGGCTACCAGCCCGGCAAAACCATTTGGGATAGCAGTGTTGGATGCAGACCGTAAAGGGCTAGAGGATGGACACTCACCCCTGCCGGTTGCAGCCTGTACCCTGTATTCAGGTTGATGCGACACAGGCTGCCGGCAAGGCCGATGTCTCGCCAGCCTTACTTCCAGCCGGTCATATCAGCCAGTGCCTGGCCGATGTCGGTGAGCGAGCGCACGGTACGCACTCCGGCCGCTTCCAGCGCGGCAAACTTTTCGCTGGCGGTACCCTTGCCACCGGCAATGATGGCACCAGCGTGGCCCATGCGCTTACCGGGTGGCGCGGTAACACCTGCGATATAGGCCACCACAGGTTTGGTCACATACTGTTTGATGTAATCAGCCGCTTCTTCCTCGGCACTGCCGCCGATTTCACCAATCATGACGATGGCTTCGGTCTGCGGATCGGCCTGGAACAGTTCCAGCATGTCGATGAAGCTGGAGCCCGGAATGGGGTCACCGCCAATCCCGACACAGGTGGACTGGCCAAAGCCCGCATCCGTGGTCTGCTTGACCGCTTCAT
>CAZKTB010000105.1:0-2726 GCA_964555485.1 uncultured Thiopseudomonas sp.
CCGAGAAACTCGCTGAGCAGCAGGTCATCAGCCAGACCTTCTTCGTCCAGTGTGGTCAGCAGATCAAGATAGTCGGCCGGTTCCGCCTCTTGCTCTGGCAGGCTGCACAGCAACTCGCGCCAGCCCAGTCCGGCATTGTTGTTGGCCTCGAACAGGTCGCTCAACGGATAGATCTCCGACAGGCCGGGCACCAGGATGCGGCAGGCGTTGACGCCAAGGTGCTCGTAGTCGGCAATGTAGACCTCGTGTCCAAGGTCGTGCAGCAAATCAATCAGGTGCTGACGGGTGCTTTGGGTATCGCTGTCGAAACTCCAGCGGGTGAAGGCATGGGTGGCCGGGTAGCGCAGCATATCCCAGCCCAGGTGGCCGCTGGAATCTGTGAAATGGGTTTCCAGGTTGGTCGGGTCGGCAACCAGCTCATTGTCAAAGGTCGGCTCGGCAAACACATCCAGCTGATCCAGCCGGCGGCCCTGTAGCAACTCGGTAACGGTACGTTCCAGCGCCACGGCAAAGTTCGGGTGGGCGCCGAATGAGGCGAAGCTGGTGCCGTTGTTACGGTTGAACAGCACCACACAGACCACCGGGAACTGCCCGCCCAGCGAGGCATCCAGTGTCAGTGTCGGGTAGCCGGCCGCTTCCAGTTCGCGCAGGGCTTCGCGCACTGCAGGGTGTTCGTCGAGTACGGCGTCGGGAATCGGCGGCAGGCTGATGGCTTCGGTGAGGATACGCTGTTTGACATGGCGTTCGCAGATCTCGGCCAGCGCCTGGCCGTGGGCCTCAACCGGGTTGTTGCCGGCCGACATGCCGTTGGACACATAGAGGTTGCCGATCAGGTTGACCGGAATGTAACTGGTGCGGCCATCGCTCTGGCGCACGAAAGGCAGGGCGCAGATGCCGCGTTCTTCATTGCCGGATTGCAAATCCAGCAGCTGGCTGGCGTGCAGTTCGCCTGCCTGCTGGTAGGTGCCCAGCAGGTGTTCGTCGAGCAGGCCGTCCGGCAAACTGTCGTCTTCGGTGAGATTAAACCAGCGCTCGTTAGGGTAGTGCACAAAAGGAGCCTTGGCGGTGTCCTCGCCCAGATAGAAGTCGGCAAAGAAGTAGTTGCAAGACAGGCGCTCGAAAAACTCGCCAAGCGCCGAGGCCAGCGCGGCTTCACGGGTAGCTCCCTTGCCGTTGGTGAAACATTGCGGGCAGTCGCGGTCGCGGATATGCACGGACCAGACATTGGCTACCGGGTTGAGCCAGGAGGCTTCTTCGATGTTGAAACCCAGCTGGGCCAGTTGTTGCTGGAAACGCGCGATGCTTTGTTCCAGGGCGGCGTCTTTGCCCGGAATATAGGTAAGAGTCATGAGCAGGCTTGCAGTTGGTGTAAAAGGTGCGGATTATACGGCACCGCGCAAGTCGCCGCGAGGCCGCCGGTCCGGTTGTGGAGCGGGCGGCATTTCATCCGAACAGGGAGCATCATGGAAGTCATCAGCCTGGCTTTGGCCACCTATATAGTGGTCATGGCCATTACACCAGGGCCCAACAACGTGTTGCTGGCCGCTTCCGGGGTCAACTATGGCCTGCGCCGGACTTTGCCGATGATGCTGGGCATCGCCGTTGGCGGTGGCTTTCATTGTCTGGCCAGCATGCTGATGTTCGGCCATCTGTTCGAGCTGGTCAGCATCATCCGTCTGCCGATTGCCGTGGTTGGCTGCCTGTACCTGCTGTGGCTGGCCTGGCAGATTTTTCGTGCCAGTGCGCCGGAAAGTGGCGAGCAGGGGCGGCCGCTGACTTTCATGCAGATGGTGCTGTTTCAGTGGGTGAACCCCAAGGCCTGGGTGATGATGCTGAATATGGCAGCGCTGTTCATGCCGGAGCAGGGCCCGATCTGGAGCAGTGCACTGCTGATCGGCATGACCGATGCCGTGGTAAGCCTGCCCTGTGTGCTGCTCTGGGCCTGGCTGGGTGACCGCCTGCGACTGGCGCTGCAGAGCCCGAAGCAATTGCAGTTGTTCAATGGCTTGATGGCGATTTGTCTGGCGCTGACAGCAGCCTGGTTGTTGCTGGACGAGATTCGTTTGCTGCTGACCTGAGCAGGCCTGCCAGTTTTCTCGGGGGGTAAACCCCTTCGTGCAGGGCGCATTCTCCGTTTTTTCGTTATTACCAAGCCCGACTCGGCATCCTTCTACTTTCCTGTCATTACCGGGCTTGACCCGGTAATCTCCTGAGCTGTGTGCGTTTTGGAGGGAGATCACCCGATCGAGTCGGATGATGACGGGACTGGTGTTTTCTCGGGGGCAAGCCCCTTCGCACAGGGTGCTGTCTTTACTTCTGTCGGGCAACCGCTACCCTGCGGGAGCGGGCTTGCCCGCGATAGCAGAGGGTCAGAGCGGGTGGTGGTAGAACAGCGCGTAGGACTCGATACCGTCGTTGGGTTTCTTGATGCGCGCGTTGGAATAGTGCTGGGCGCGGATGCCCAGTTTGCCATTATTGGGCAGAGTTACACCAAAGCCCAGGCGGTCTTCAAAACTGAGGGCCACACCTAGTTTGCGACTGCTGACTCTGGTCTTGGAGAAGGCTGCCACGCCGAAACCGCCCTCAATGAAGGGCTGCCAGCGCACGCTGGTGAAGTTGTAGGTGAAAACCGGCATGAAGGATACCGAGTGGGCCGCGGACGAACGGCTGCCGCCATCCCAGTAGGTATAGCCGCCATCCCAGTAGCCGCCCAGATGACCGCGCTG
>CAZKTB010000105.1:2826-5453 GCA_964555485.1 uncultured Thiopseudomonas sp.
GAACTGAATCTGCAGCAGATCCGCGAGATCAGCGGGCAGGTGGATGCTGCCATCGAATTCTTTATCCATGGCGCGCTCTGTGTGGCCTTTTCCGGCCAGTGCAATATCTCCCATGCCCAGACCGGGCGCAGTGCCAACCGCGGTGATTGCTCCCAGGCCTGCCGCTTGCCCTACACATTGAAAGACAACCAGGGCCGGGTGGTGGCCTACGACAAGCATTTATTGTCGATGAAGGACAACAACCAGAGCGACAACCTGCTGGCGCTGGTCGAGGCCGGCGTGCGTTCATTCAAGATCGAGGGCCGCTATAAGGACATGGGCTATGTGAAGAACATCACTGCCCATTACCGACAGCTGCTGGATGCCATTCTGGAACAGAAGCCGGAGTTGGCACGATCTTCCAGTGGCCGCACCGAGCATTTCTTTGCGCCCGATCCGGAGCAGACTTTTCACCGCGGCAGTACCGACTATTTCGTCAACGAGCGCAAGATGGATATCGGCGCCTTCGACTCGCCCAAGTTTGTCGGCTTGCCGGTGGGCGAAATCCTCAGTGTCGGCAAGAACGACCTTATGGTGCAGACCACCACGCCATTGAATAATGGTGACGGTCTGAATGTGCTGTACAAGCGCGAAGTGGTGGGTTTTCGCGTCAATACGGCACAATTGCTCGCTGAATACGAACAGGACGGGCAACAGTGTTACCAATACCGTCTACTGCCCAACGAAATGCCGGCTGAAATCCGTCAGCTGCGTGCGGGCCATGCGCTGAACCGCAACCTGGATCACAACTGGCAGCAGGCACTGCAGAAAACCTCGGCCGAACGCCGTGTCGGCGTGAGCTGGCAGCTGGAGCTGAGTGAGCAGCGCCTGACTGCCATCGCCACCAGTGAAGAGGGCGTCAGCATCAGCGCAACCCTTGAAGGCCCCTTTGCCGCTGCTACCAGACCGCAGCCATTGGACGAGCAGTTGCGGGATGTGTTCAGCCAACTGGGTACCACCATCTATCATGCTGACGAATTTGATCTGCAGGTGCAAAATGGCCTGTTCGTGCCGGCATCTGCCCTGAAAAAGCTGCGCCGCGAGGCTGTGGCGCTACTGAATGCAGCCCGCGCCGAGGCCAGGCCAAGGGGTGGTCGCAAGGCGGTCAGTGATCCGCCGCCGGTCTATCCGGATACCCAGCTGTCGTTCCTGGCCAACGTCTACAACGAAAAGGCCCGCGCCTTTTACCATCGCTATGGTGTGCAGCTGATTGATGCCGCCTTCGAGGCCCATGAAGAGGATGGCGAGGTGCCGGTGATGATCACCAAGCACTGTCTGCGTTTTTCCTTCAACCTGTGCCCGAAGCAGGCCAAGGGCTATACCGGCGTGCGCAACAATGCCAGTGACATGCAGTTGGTACACGACAACGAGGTGCTGACGCTGAAGTTCGACTGTCGCCCCTGCGAGATGCACGTGATCGGCAAGATCAAGCCGCATATCTTCAATGGCCCGCAGCCCGGCAGCCAGGCCGAGCCGGTGAAGATGGTGGGCTTTGCCCAGGGACCGCATTAATAGGGATGGCTCGCTGTAGGTCCGGATTTATCCGGACAAGTCCGACAAAGTCGGACCACAAAGACTGATGTACAAATAAATTTATACCCACAGTTTGGTCAACGAAGCACACATGCAGGTGTTCATGTGCTCCACGGATGTTGTCTGCAAGCTTTGAGGTCTCTTCTGCACGGAACGAAGCCACCATATTGTCATTCTGCGCGCAGCGAAGCGGAGTCGCAGAATCCATGGCTATCTGGCACATGGACCCGGCGACTTTGCGCAGGGTGACGGGAGGGCTGATGACATCTAGCCTGAGGTTATCCAGCGAAGCCTGATGATGACGAATAAAGATCCTTACCACCGCAATAAACAGGATAAATAATGATCGCAAGCATGGTGCTGAATGACCTGACCCTGTGGCTGGGCTGGCTGCTGTATGGGCCGGTGGTGCTACTGGCACTGCGCAAGGCACCCTGGGTTCAGCTATTCAGTGATACCAGGCGTCAGCATCTGCTGTTTGGCACAGTGTTCTGCCTGTGCATGCTCTGGCTGATGCGCAGGGACTTTCCCAGTGGCGTGGCGATACACTTCATCGGCATGACGGCTGTCACCCTGCTGCTGCACTGGCCGCTGGCGATTCTGGCTGGCCTGTTTGCCCAGCTGGTCATTGTGTTCTTTGGCAAACCTGAATTGGTTGCAGTCGGCATCAACGGTTTGCTGCTGGTACTGTTGCCGGTACTGATCGCTGAGCTGGCTGCGGCCTGGATCGAGCGCTTCAAACCGGAAAACCTGTTCGTCTACATCTTCTGCTCATGCTTCTTTCCGGCAGCGCTGACCGCAGTGCTCTGTGCCATCAGCGGTTTCACATTGCTCTGGTTCAACGGCCTGTACGAGTTCCCGCCCTGGCTGGACGACTTCTTCGGCATGGTACTGCTGGTGGCCTTTCCCGAGGCCTTCATCAACGGCACCGTGATCACCGCGCTGGTGGTGTACAAACCCGATTGGCTGGAAACCTTCAACCGCACCCGCTACCTGCAAGCCCCCTGGAAAGAAGAGAGCTGAAGACGTAAGTGAATGGATTCTGAGACTCAGCT
>CAZKTB010000106.1:0-5439 GCA_964555485.1 uncultured Thiopseudomonas sp.
CTGACCGCCATGGATGGAGGAAATGCAGTTTTTGCAGGAGCAAAAAACTGCCTTGTAGGCTCTACAACGCAATCCATGGCGTTGAAGGTTTGCTCCATCCATGCCTCTGTATCGCTACAAACTCTGTGCATGCTTCAAGAATAGTTTCACCAATTTTTCAAACTTGCTCCGCTGATTGCACGGAGCTTATAGCGCTACCGGAGTCTGGGTGCAGCAGGGCCTTAGCCGCCATGGATGGCGGCTTGGAGCTTACAAGGACGTACTTGCAGCGTCCCTGCAGTACCCAGACTTCGGTGGCGCAGGCACAAACCTTAACTATAAAAGGAAAGCAAAAATGAATAACACCCATCTCCCCGAAGAACGCCGTCAACGCTGCGAAGTCTGGACCCGTGTCATGGGCTACCACCGCCCGGTCAGCGCCTTCAACAAAGGCAAACAGTCCGAGCACCGCGAGCGTCAACACTTCACCGAAAGCGCCAGCCGCTAAACCATGCCCATCCAGATCGGCGGCATGGTGCCGCTGACCACCATCGACTACCCGGACCACCTGTCCTGTGTGCTGTTTTGTCAGGGCTGTGCCTGGCGCTGCCACTACTGTCACAACCCGGAGCTGATCGCTCCGGTGGGTGACTCGACAGTCGGCTGGGACGAGGTGCTGGCTTTTTTGGGCCAGCGCCAGGGTCTGTTGCAAGCCGTGGTCTTCAGTGGTGGCGAGGCGACCCTGCAACCGGGCTTACCACTTGCCATGCAGCAGGTGCGCGAGCTTGGTTTCAAGGTTGGTCTGCACACTGCCGGCATCAAGCCGGCAGCACTGGAGCGAGTGCTGCCGCTGTGCGACTGGGTCGGCTTTGACGTCAAGGCGGCACAGGGGCAGGTTGATGGCATCACGCAAATCATCGGTAGCGATGCTGCCAACTGGCGCAGTCTGGACTTGCTGCTGGCCAGCGGGGTGGCTTACGAATGTCGCACCACAGTGCACTGGAACCTGTTGCAGCCGGATGACCTGCGCATGCTGGCACAGCAATTGCGCCAGCGTGGTGTGCGCAGTTTCATTGTGCAGCCGGCCCGTGACGGCAAGACACTGACGCCGGATCTGGGCTGTCAGCAGCAGCCAGCCAAACTACCGGAGCTCTGGCAGGAGCTGGGTACCGGATTTGAACACTTTGCCGTGCGCCATTGACGAATCAGGGCATATTGCAATGGATTATCCGGGTCAGCATTTAATGTGCAGTGAACGAAGCTGCCTTTTGAACAAGCTGTTCTAGCGGCTGGCGTTTACACAAAAGCGTATCTAAAAAGCCTGTTTTAGTCGTCAAAAGCCGATGAAATCACCGGTGATTTGTCGATTGGGCTTCGGCTACCGTACACTGGTACCACGCTGCACTTCCCAGCACCCATCCACTCATGTTTTCTCCCGCGTGTCCGGCATGCGGGAGGCGTCGTGCTTTCTGCCTTGAAGGGTTTGCCATGTCCATTCTCAAATCCTACCGGAGCCTGTACTTTGCAACATTCCTGATGCTACTGGGTACCGGTTTGCTCAGCACCTATCTGGCGCTGCACGTGGCTGATCGTGCCAACAGTATCTGGGTGGGTGCGATGATGACCTCCTTCTATCTGGGGCTGGTTGGCGGTGGCAAAAAGGGTCACCGGCTGATTGCCCGGGTCGGCCATATCCGCGCCTATGTTGCTGCCGCCGGTATCGTCTGCGCTTCGGCCATCATTCATGGCCTTACCGACAGTCTCTGGGTCTGGCTGGTGCTGCGGATGCTGGTTGGCGTCGGCATGATGTGCATGTACATGGTGGTGGAAAGCTGGCTCAACGAGCAGAGCACCAGTGATGATCGGGGCAAGGTGTTTTCCGGCTACATGATGGCGACCTACCTGGGCATGGTGGTTGGCCAGCTGACCCTGGCCGGTTTGCCCGGCATGGGCATTGAATTGCTGATGCTGGTGGCGCTGTGCTTCTCCCTGTGTCTGGTACCTGTTGCCCTGACCCGGCGCATTCACCCCGAGCCTTTGACACCGGCAACCCTGTCTCCCCGGTACTTTTATCGGCAGGTACCGATGGCAATGTTCACCACACTGCTGGCCGGTGCGGTGGTGGGAGCCTTTTATGGGCTGGCACCACTGTATGCCAGTCGTATTGGCATGGATACCAGGGACATTGGCTTGTTCATGGCAGCATGTGTAGCCGCCGGATTCGTGGTTCAGTTGCCGCTGGGCCGCCTGTCGGACACCTTTGAACGACCCAAGCTGATCCGCTGGTTGAGTGTGTTGCTGTTACTGGTGGCCGCGCCGCTGGCGATAGAAACGAACTGGCCGTACTGGGTGTTCTTTGTTGGCGGTGCTGCTACCTGTGCCTTTGTCTTTAGCCTGTATCCGCTGGCGGTGGCCTTTGCCAATGACAACATCGAGCCGGAAAAGCGGGTTTCGCTGGCTGCCGTGCTGTTGGCGGTGTTCGGAGTTGGCGCCAGCATGGGGCCGGTGCTGGTTGGCAGCCTGATGCGGGGCATGGGTCCCAATATGCTGTTCGTGTTTTTCTGTGTCAGTGCCGGCTTGATTGCCCTGCGGGTACGTCCACAGCTGAAGACGCCGGAAACCGAGGTACCGGAAGAGCCGGTGGAGCACCTGGCAATGCCGGACGGTATGTCCAGCTCGCCGCTGCTGGTGGCACTGGACCCGCGTATCGAAGAGGAACAGGTGCAGGAGCACATGGTGGATATCTCGCTGGAGGATGGCCCGGATCTGGGAGCGGAAACGGAAGAGCAGCACTACTGATTTGATGTGGCGACAGTCTGGCTGGTGGCCACAGCCACAGGAATGCTATCGATATGGGACGAGGGTCGGTAGAATGAGCCACTTTGCCGGACAAGACAGGCGGGTTTGACTGTGGAACTACTATTGTATTTGGTGGTTGGTGCATTTTCGGGTGTGCTGGCCGGGCTGTTCGGTGTTGGTGGCGGCCTGATCCTTGTTCCTGTACTGATTTACAGCCTGGCGGCGCAGGGTGTCAGTGCTGATGTACTTACGCATATCGCCGTGGGTACCGCACTGGCCACCATTGTCTTTACCTCGGTCAACTCGGTGCTGGCGCACCAGAAGCACAAGGCGATTTTGTGGCATCTGGTACGTCCGATCAGCCTGGGTGTGCTGGTTGGTGCGGCACTGGGGGCCATGACCGCCTCGATGATCCAGGGCCCGATGCTGCAGAAAATCATCGGCGTATTTGCCCTGACCATGGCCGTGCAGATGGCCTTCAACCTGACACCAAAAACCCGTAAACCACCACCCGAGACGCCCGGACTGCTGGCTGCCGGTGGTGTGATCGGCTGGGCTTCGGCCATTTTTGGTATTGCCGGTGGCTCTCTGACCGTGCCTTTTCTGGTCTGGCGCAGTACCGACATGAAAAAGGCGGTGGCCACCTCTGCTGCCTGTGGTGTGCCCATCGCCCTGGCCTCGGCAGTTGGTTATGTGCTGACCGGCTGGAATGCCGAAGGTCTGCCCGAGTGGAGCACAGGTTTTGTCTACTGGCCGGCGGTGGTCGGTATGGCGGCCACCTCCATGCTGTTTGCCCGGGTCGGGGCCAAACTGGCACACCGGCTTGATCCACAACTACTCAAGCGCCTGTTTGCGCTGATGCTGGTGGTGGTCGGTCTCAATTTCCTGCTTAGCTAAGGCGCGCACATGCTGCAATACCCCGCAATCGACCCAGTGGCCATCGCCATCGGACCGCTGAAGATTCACTGGTACGGCCTGATGTATCTGGTCGGCATCGGCGCTGCCTGGTGGCTGGCCAAGCGCCGGCTGGCGCAGTTCGACTCCACATGGACCAAGGACACACTGTCCGATCTGGTGTTCTGGTGCGCGCTGGGCGTGATCGCCGGTGGCCGGCTGGGCTATGTGCTGTTCTATGATCTGGCCTCCTACATTGACAACCCGGCACTGGTGCTGCGTATCTGGGAAGGCGGCATGTCCTTCCATGGCGGTTTTCTCGGGGTACTGATTGCGGTGCTCTGGTTTGCCCGCAAGCACAAAAAACCTTTCTGGGCGCTGGTGGACTTCATTGCGCCACTGGTACCTATCGGGCTGGGCGCAGGACGTATCGGCAACTTCATCAATGCCGAACTCTGGGGCAAGGTGTCTGATGTGCCCTGGGCGATGATATTCCCGACTGACCCCATGCAGCTGCCGCGTCATCCTTCGCAGCTGTACCAGTTTGCGCTGGAGGGTGTGGCGCTCTTTGTCATCCTCTGGCTGTATACCCGCAAGCCAAGACCGACCATGGCGGTGTCCGGCCTGTTTGCCCTTTGCTATGGGGTTTTCCGTTTCGTGGTCGAGTTTGTTCGCGTACCTGATGCGCAACTCGGCTATCTGGCCTTTGACTGGCTGACCATGGGCCAGGTGCTCTGCCTGCCAATGATGGCAGTGGGCATCGCCCTGATGCATTTCGCTTACCGGCGCGAGGAGGTGCGCACATGAAACAGTATCTCGACCTGATGCGCCATGTGCGCGATACCGGCATCGACAAGGCCGACCGTACCGGTACCGGTACCCGCAGCGTGTTCGGCTACCAGATGCGTTTTGACCTGGCCGACGGCTTTCCGCTGGTGACCACGAAAAAGTGCCATCTGCGCTCGATCATTCACGAACTGCTGTGGTTCTTGCAGGGTGATACCAACATCAAGTACCTGCAGGACAACGGCGTACGCATCTGGGACGAATGGGCTGACGAGAACGGCGATCTGGGCCCGGTGTACGGCTACCAGTGGCGCAACTGGCCGGCACCCAATGGCGAGTCCATCGACCAGATCAGCAAGCTGGTACAGATGATCAAGACCAACCCGGACTCGCGCCGCCTGATCGTCTCCGCCTGGAACCCGGCACTGGTTGACGACATGGCGCTGCCGCCCTGCCACGCACTGTTCCAGTTTTATGTTGCCGACGGCAAGCTCAGCTGCCAGCTGTATCAGCGCTCAGCCGACATCTTCCTTGGCGTACCCTTCAATATTGCCAGCTATGCGCTGCTGACCCTGATGCTGGCGCAGGTGTGCGACCTGCAGCCGGGCGAGTTCATCTGGAGTGGTGGCGACTGTCACCTGTATTCCAACCATATGGAACAGGTAGAAGTGCAGCTGTCGCGCGAGCCTTTCCCGCTGCCGACGATGAAGATCAGTCCTGACGTGAAGGATGTCTTTGCCTTTCGTTTTGAGGACTTCGAACTGTGTGATTATCAGGCGCATCCACATATCAAGGCGCCCGTAGCAGTTTAGTTTTTTGCCTTGCGGTGTGGGGTGCCGGCTGGTGATCGCGCTGCGGCTACGCACCAGCGCCGAAGCGAGCTTCGACACAGGTGCTGATGCCTTGCACAGTCCCCAGCCGGCACCAATACACCGCGTGCTTTGAGAGAGGGTGGCCCGGCGTTGCCGGGCTGCTGACGCG
>CAZKTB010000107.1:0-5409 GCA_964555485.1 uncultured Thiopseudomonas sp.
GACGCCATACTGCCCCGGCTGCAACAAGCCCTGACCACGCAACCCACGGTGCTGCTGCAGGCACCGCCTGGTGCCGGTAAAACCACCAGGGTACCGCTGGCACTGCTGGATGCGCCCTGGCGTGATGGCCGCAAGATCCTGATGCTGGAACCGCGGCGGCTGGCGGCACGCACGGCTGCACAGTTCATGGCGCGCCAGCTGGGTGAGCAAGCCGGCCAGACCGTTGGTTACCGCACCCGGCTGGACAGCAAGGTTTCCGCAGCCACACAAATCGAAGTGGTCACCGAAGGCATCCTCACCCGCCTGATCCAGCAGGATCCCATGCTGGACGACTACGCAGCCGTGCTGTTTGACGAGTTTCACGAACGTTCACTGCATGCCGACCTCGGCCTGGTGCTGGTACGCGAAAGCCAGCAGGCGCTGCGCGAGGACCTGCGCGTGCTGGTGATGTCGGCCACCCTGGACAGCGCCCCCATCGCCCGTCTGCTCGGGGATGTCCCGGTCATCAGCAGCGAGGGCCGCGCCTACCCGGTGGAGGTCATTTACCGGCCAGTGCGCGAGCTGCAACGCAATCTGGCCGAGGCGGTGTGCGGCTGCATCCACCAGGCACTGCAGGAACAAAGCGGCTCGTTGCTGGTTTTCCTGCCCGGCATCGGCGAGATTCGTCGCGTAGTCGAACGCCTGCAAGACCAGCTGCCGCTGGATGTGCTGCTGGCTCCGTTGTACGGCAACCTGCAGGCCGCCGAACAGGACAGTGCCATCGCACCCGCCCCGCAAGGCAAGCGTAAAGTGGTACTGGCCACCGCCATCGCCGAAACCAGCCTGACCATCGAGGGCGTACGCGTAGTGATCGACAGCGGCCTGCAACGCCGTGCCGTATTCGATCCCAATAGCGGCATGAACCGGCTGGTTACCGGTCGGCTGTCGAAAGCCTCAGCCGAACAGCGCAAAGGCCGCGCCGGACGCATCGAGCCCGGCGTGTGTTATCGCCTGTGGAGCGAAAACGAACAAGCCACCCTGCCCGACTTCACCCCGCCGGAAATCCGCGAGGCCGACCTGGCCACTTTGGTACTGGAACTGGCACAGTGGGGCACTCGCGATCCTGCCCAACTGGAATGGATCGATCCGCCACCGATCGCGCACTGGAATCAGGCCCGCGACCTGCTGCAACTGCTCGGTCTGCTCAATGCCGACGGCAGCATCAGCGACAACGGCAAGACTGCCCGCGAGCTGGGCGTGCACCCGCGGCTGGCCAACATGATCCTGCATGGCCGCAAGCTGGGACTGGGCGCGGCAGCGGCCGATATCGCCGCCCTACTGGGCGAGCGTGACCTGCTCGGACCGCAGGAGGGTGCCGACCTGCACGAGCGGCTGCGCCTGCTGCATGGCGAACGTCCGGCCCGTGGCATCGACCGGGCCCGACTCAATGCCGTGCGCCAGTCAGCCAGACAGCTGCACCGGGGCAAAGCCGGCACTCCGCCAACCCCCGAACAGGCCGGTCGCCTGCTGGCCCTGGCCTATCCCGACCGCATCGCCCTGCGCCGCGCGCAAAGCCATCGCTACCAGCTCAGCAATGGCCGTGGTGCCAGCCTGCGCGAAGACGATCCGCTGGTACGTGAGCAGTGGCTGGTGGCTGCCGAGCTGGATGGCCGAGCCCGCGAAGCACTGATCTATCTGGCCGCACCGGTCAATCCCGCCGAACTGGAGCAGGACCAGCCGCACCTGCTTGGCGAAAGCGAAGAAGCCGTCTGGGACGAACAACGCGGCACAGTAGTGCTGCGTCATGTGCGCAAGCTGGGCCAGCTGGTACTGGCAGAAAAGGAACTGGGCAAACCCGCTCCAGAACAGATCCAGCAGGCACTGCTGGATGCGGTACGACAAAAAGGACTCGATAGCCTGCCCTGGAACCAGAGTGCGCGCCAATGGCAGGCAAGGGTGCAACTGCTGGCACGGGAGTTTCCCGGTGATTGGCCGGATGTCGGCGACAACGCCCTGCTGGCATCCCTCGACCACTGGCTGCTGCCCTATCTGGCCGGCATGCAGCGCTGGGCCGACCTGCAACGGCTGGAACTGCACAATGCCCTGAACGGCCTGCTCGACTATCAGCAACAGCAGCAACTGGGCCAGCTGGCACCTGCCACGCTGGAAATCCCCACCGGACAGCAGGTACGACTGGATTATCTGGCGGAAAACGGCCCGGTACTGGCCGTCAAACTGCAGGCCATGTTCGGGCTGGAACACACACCAACCGTTGCTGCCGGCAGGGTACCGGTGCTGATCCATCTGCTGTCACCGGCCAGCCGGCCACTGGCCGTCACAGCCGACCTGCACAGCTTCTGGCGCAACGCCTATGCTGAAGTGCGCAAGGACATGCGCGGCCGCTATCCGAAACACCCCTGGCCGGAAAATCCGCTCACCGCCACAGCCCAGCAGGGTGTAAAAAAACGCTCCTGATCGGCGTGTAGGCAGAACCGACAGCTCGCACTCTGGCAAGCAGCACTCAAACTGTCAGCCACCAAATAATTTCCTTACTATTTATATTGTAATTAGTATATAATTTATTAGTATATGTACTGCTATTTACAAAGCGGCGCTGCCACGGCTGTGAACAGCTCTCATAAACAAACCACCTATTCAGGAAGTTCAGGCATATGAAAAAATGGCTAAAGTTCGCCCTCATTGCCGGGGTTGGCGGGCTGATCGCAGCCTTCGCCCTGGGGCAGCTGTTGCCCCACCTGCGCACCACCAGCAGCGGGCTGAGCGTTGACATCAACGACCCGGCGCTGATCAAGAAAGGCGAATACATCGCCCGTACCGCCGACTGCGTGGCCTGCCACAGCACCCTGGGCGGCGAGGAATACGCCGGCGGCCTGCCCATGCTGACCCCGCTGGGCGCGGTGTACTCCACCAACATCACTCCGGACCAGGAAACCGGCATCGGCAGCTACAGCCTGGATGATTTCATCAACGCCACCAAACATGGTGTACGCAAGGATGGCAGCGCCCTGTATCCAGCAATGCCCTACCCGTCCTACCAGATCATGCCGGATGAAGACCTGGCCGCCATGTATGCCTACTTCATGTCGGGCGTGAAGCCGGTCCGTCTGGCAAACCTGCCCAGCGAGCTGCCTCCGGTATTCAACTGGCGCTGGCCGCTGGCTTACTGGCAGGCGATCTTTGCCCCCGAGCGCGAGTTCCAGCCGGACACTGATGACGAAGTGCTGAACCGCGGCCAGTATCTGGTCGAAGGTCCGGGCCACTGTGGTTCCTGTCACACCGAGCGTGGCATCGGCTTCCAGGAAGTCAGCCTGACCAACGCCGGCTCCGACCGTTTCCTCGCCGGTGCCATCATTGATGGCTGGCGCGCCAAGAGCCTGCGCGGCGAACACCGCGGTCTTGGCCTGTGGGACGAAAACGAGCTGGTCGAGTTCTTCAAGACCGGCCGTACCGACATCACCGCCGCCTTTGGTGCCATGGCCGAGGTGGTCGAGCACAGTACCCAGTACTGGACCGACCAGGACCTGCACGCCATGTCCGCCTACCTGAAAACCCTGACTCCGGCACCCGGAAAGGAAGTCACCCTGCCAGCGAAGGAAGACACCACCACGCAGAAACTGCTGGATGGCGTGTATGACTCCCGTGGCGCGCTGCTGTATGTCGAATACTGCACCGTCTGTCACAGGGCCGACGGCAAGGGTGTGCCGCGCATCTTCCCGGCGCTGGACGGCAACACCGCAGTATTTTCCGACCATGCCGATTCGGTACTGCAAGTCACCATGAGCGGTGGCCGCATGCCGGACACACCACACGATCGCATGGCGTTCAGCATGCCGGAATTCAGCATGCTCAGCGATGCCGACATTGCCGAAGTGGTCAACTACGTGCGCAACAGCTGGACCAACCAGGCCAGCAAGATCAGCGTGGATGACGTGGTAAAAATGCGCCACTTCCTCCGCATCAAGCCAAGGGTGGGTACCGACCTGCCACCCGAGTTCATCACTCCACCCAGCCAAGGAGGACGCAATGAATAAGCTGCCTTTGACCCTGCTGGCTGTCGCTTTTGGCAGCCTGCTCCTGAGCGGCTGCGACAAGCCTGCACCCGCAGCTCACCAGCCAGCCCAGTACAACCTGGTACAACTGGAAGACCCGAACGAAGACATCAAGGTCTATACCATCCCCCAGGACACCGCCATCCTCGACGAGCCCAATGCCGATCAAATCTTCTACGGCAAGCGCCTGCTCAACGAGACCAAGCGCCTGCTGCCGGAGCATGTCGGTGCGGCGATGAACTGCAACAGCTGTCACATCGCCCAAGGCAAGATTCCGCTGGGCGACCCCTATATCAACAGCTACAACTTCTATCCGCGCGTGATGCCACGCTCCGGTACCGAGGTTAATCTGGTTCAACGCATCAATGGCTGCTTCCAGCGTTCGATGAACGGCAAACCGCTGCCACCGGAGTCGGAAGAGATGCAGGCGATGGTCGCCTACATGAAATGGCTGTCGCAGAATGTGCCCAAAGAGCAGCTGGTAGACATCCGCAACGCCGGCGCGGTAGACGAGTCGTTGGTGGCCGACCCTGTGCGTGGTGAGCAGATCTACTACGCCCAGTGCGCCACCTGTCATGGTGACAACGGTGAAGGCATCAAGGACAGCCGCGGCGACATCGTCTTCCCGCCGCTGTGGGGTGACGAGTCGTTCAACATAGGTGCCGGCATGGCCCGTACCTACAAGGCAGCCTCCTTCGTGAAGTACAACATGCCGATGGGCATCCAGGTGAAGGGTCTGTGGGGCCACGGCAACGTGCTCAGCGACCAGGACGCGGTGGATGTGTCCGAGTTCTTCGCGCACAAGCCGCGCCCGGACTTCCCCGGCAAGGTCAACGACTGGCCGACCATGCCCAAACCCAAGGATGCCCGTTACTGATTCTTTCAGTTAAGGATCCTGCAAGCCCGGAACGGCTCCACAGCCTTCCGGGCTTTTTTGTCCGGCCTTCTTCTGTCGCACCCTCCCTTCTGCCTAGGCTTCGCTGCTGGCAGTCACGGCAGAAAAACTCTAGGATGGCTGGGTTATCTTTTACCCGATGCTTTTCAGGCTTTTCATGAACGACCCGCAAAAACGCCCGCTGCTCAGCAGCAAATACATCATCTTTCTCGGCATTCTGGCCGCCAGCATTCTCTATGTGGTGCTGACCAGGTAATTCCGAGCCGACTCCGGAGGCTCCACCATGTCCGCAAGCAACACCCTGCTGTCCCGTATCGGTCTGCAATATCCGATTTTCCAGGCGCCCATGGCCGGCACCGCAACCCCGGCACTGGCCGCAGCTGTCAGCAACGCCGGCGGGCTGGGTGCGCTAGGGCTGGGCAACGCCTCGGTAGAGACCGCCCGCGAGCAGATCCGCCAGACCAG
>CAZKTB010000108.1:0-5405 GCA_964555485.1 uncultured Thiopseudomonas sp.
GGTATGACCCGCATCTTCACCGAAGATGGTGTTTCGATTCCGGTGACTGTAATTGAAGTCGAACCGAATCGTGTCACCCAGATGAAAACCGAGGAAACCGATGGCTATCGCGCAGTACAGGTTGCTGTAGGCGAGCGTCGTGCTTCTCGTGTGACCAAGGCCCAGGCCGGTCACTTTTCCAAGGCCGGCGTTCAGGCTGGTCGTAAAGTTGCCGAGTTCCGCATGGAAGAAGGCGAATACCAGGCTGGTGACGAGATCACTGCCGAGATGTTCGCTGCCGGTCAGCTGGTTGATGTAACCGGCCAGACCAAGGGTAAAGGCTTTGCCGGTACCATCAAGCGCTGGAACTTCAGTGGTCAGGATGCCACTCACGGTAACTCCCTTTCCCACCGCGCACCTGGCTCCATCGGCCAGTGCCAGACTCCCGGTCGCGTTTACAAGGGCAAGAAAATGTCCGGTCACATGGGTGACGAGCGCATGACCGTACAGTCCCTGGAAGTTGTGCGTGTAGACGCCGAGCGTAACCTGCTGCTGGTCAAGGGTGCAGTCCCTGGTGCCACCGGTAGTGACGTTGTTGTACGTCCAGCTGTTAAAGCTCGCGGTTAATAGGGGAGTGCCGAAATGCAAATCAATGTAAATGGTGCCCAGGCGATCGACGTCTGTGAGCGCACCTTCGGTGGCGAGTTCAACGAAACTCTGGTCCACCAGGCTGTAGTTGCCTACATGGCCGGTGGCCGTCAGGGCAGCAAGAAGCAGAAGACCCGTGCCGAAGTATCTGGCGGTGGTCGCAAGCCATGGCGTCAGAAGGGTACTGGCCGTGCCCGTGCCGGTAGCTCCCGTAGCCCGATCTGGCGCAGCGGTGGTGTTACTTTTGCCGCACGTCCGCAAGACCACTCCCAGAAGCTGAACAAGAAGATGTACCGTGCAGCAATGCGCTCCATCCTTGCCGAGCTGGTTCGTCAGGACCGTCTGGTTGTAGTGGAAGAGCTGAACGTTTCCGCACCAAAGACCAAGGAGCTGCTGGGCAAGCTCAACAGCCTTGATCTGAGCGACGTACTGATTGTTTCCGATGCGGTCGAAGAGAATCTGTATCTGGCAGCGCGCAACATCCCGCATGTTGACGTTCGCGACGTACAGGGTACCGACCCGGTTAGCCTGATCGCCTATGAAAAAGTCCTGATGACTGTTTCTGCGGTCAAGAAGTTTGAGGAGATGCTGGGATGAACCAGGAACGCGTATTCAAAGTGCTACTTGGCCCGCACATCTCTGAAAAGGCAACCGTGCTGGCTGATGGCAAAAACCAGTTTGTATTCAAAGTAGCCACTGATGCTACCAAGCTGGAAGTCAAGAAAGCGGTCGAACAACTGTTCGAAGTAAAAGTGTCCGACGTCAACACCGTCAAGGTGAACGGCAAGACCAAGCGCACCATGCGTGGCATGGGCAAGCGTAATGACTGGAAAAAAGCCTACATTACCCTTGAGCCTGGTCAGGATATCGACTTCGAAAGCAGTGCTAACTAAGTAGAGGTGCAAGATGGCAATTGTCAAGAGCAAGCCGACTTCCCCCGGACGCCGTCACGTCGTTCGTGTGGTCAACAAGGAGCTGCACAAAGGTGCTCCTTATGCGCCGCTGCTGGAGAAGAAGTCAAAGTCCGGTGGTCGTAACAACAACGGCCGCATTACCACCCGTCACATTGGCGGTGGTCACAAGCAGCATTACCGCATCGTCGATTTTCGTCGCAACAAGGACGGCATTCCAGCCACCGTTGAGCGTATCGAATACGATCCAAACCGCAGCGCACATATCGCACTGCTGAAGTATGCGGATGGCGAGCGTCGCTACATCATTGCGCCCAAGGGCGTAAGTGCCGGCGAGCAGCTGATGAACGGTGCACACGCACCGATCAAGGTGGGCAACAGCCTGCCACTGCGCAACATTCCCGTCGGTTCCGTGATTCACGGCATCGAGATGAAACCAGGCAAGGGTGCTCAACTGGCTCGTTCCGCTGGTGCTTCTGCCCAGCTGGTAGCGCGTGACAGCAGCTATGCAACCATCCGTCTGCGTTCCGGCGAAATGCGCAAAATCCTGGTTGATTGCCGTGCCACTCTGGGCGAGGTATCCAACCACGAGCACTTCCTGCGCTCACTGGGCAAGGCAGGTGCTTCACGCTGGGCCGGTGTACGTCCGAACGTTCGTGGTGCTGCCATGAACCCGGTTGACCACCCGCACGGTGGTGGTGAAGGCCGCACCAAAGGTGGTCGTCACCCTGTTACCCCATGGGGTCGTCCAACCAAGGGTGGCAAGACCCGCAGCAACAAGCGCACGAACAACATGATCGTACGCCGTCGCAAATAATCGAAGGATAAAATATGTCACGTTCTCTTAAGAAAGGTCCTTTTATTGACCTTCACCTGCTCAAGAAGGTTGAGACTGCAGTTGAAAAGAACGATCGCCGTCCGGTCAAGACCTGGTCACGCCGTTCAATGATTCTGCCGCAAATGGTAGGTCTGACCATCGCTGTCCATAACGGACGCCAGCACGTTCCAGTGCTGGTCAGCGAAGACATGGTTGGCCATAAGCTGGGTGAGTTTGCTGCGACACGTACCTATCGTGGTCACGTAGCAGACAAGAAAGGCAGACGTTAAGGGGTATGAAAATGGAAGTAGCCGCAAAGTTGTCAGGCGCCCGCATTTCTGCCCAGAAAGCTCGCCTGGTTGCCGACCAGATTCGTGGTAAGAAAGTTGATGAAGCACTGAACCTGCTGACTTTCAGTGGCAAGAAAGCCGCCGAAATCATCAAGAAGGTGCTGGAATCAGCGATTGCCAACGCTGAACATAACGAAGGTGCCGACGTGGACGATCTGCGTGTCTCCACCATCTTCGTTAACGACGCGCGCGTGATGAAGCGCATCCGTCCTCGTGCCAAGGGCCGCGCGGATCGTATCATCAAGCGTTCTTGCCATATCACTGTCAAGGTCGCAGACAAGTAACGGAGTTGATCAGATGGGTCAGAAAGTACATCCCATAGGCATTCGCCTGGGCATCGTCAAAGATCACGCATCGGTTTGGTATGCAGACAGCAAAGATTATGCTGACTACCTGAATGCCGACCTTGAAGTTCGTGCGTATCTTCTCGACAAACTAAAAAACGCGTCCGTAAGCCGTGTCGACATTGCTCGTCCGGCCCAAACCGCACGCATTACCATCCACACCGCCCGTCCCGGTATCGTGATTGGCAAGAAGGGTGAGGATGTAGAAAAGCTGCGTCAGGACCTGACCAAGAAAATGGGTGTGCCAGTGCACATCAACATTGAAGAGATCCGCAAGCCGGAACTCGACAGCATGCTGGTTGCGCAAAACGTTGCGCAGCAACTTGAGCGTCGTGTGATGTTCCGTCGCGCCATGAAGCGCGCCGTACAGAACGCCATGCGCATTGGTGCCAAGGGCATCAAGATTCAAGTCAGCGGACGTCTTGGCGGTGCTGAAATCGCACGTACTGAATGGTATCGCGAAGGTCGTGTGCCTCTGCACACCCTGCGTGCCGATATCGATTACGCAACTTACGAAGCACACACCACCTATGGTGTGATCGGTGTAAAGGTCTGGATTTTCAAGGGTGAGGTCATCGGTGGCCGTCACGAAGAAACCAAGCCGGAAGCACCTGCCCGTAAAAAAGCAGCACGTTAAGGAGTACGCAAAATGTTGCAACCAAAGCGTACGAAGTTCCGCAAGATGATGACCGGCCACAACCGTGGTCTGGCTCTGCGCGGCAGCAAGGTGAGCTTCGGCGAGTATGCCCTGAAGGCAACTGGCCGTGGTCGTCTCACCGCTCGTCAAATTGAAGCAGGCCGTCGTGCCCTGACTCGTCACGTAAAGCGTGGCGGTAAAATCTGGATCCGTGTATTCCCGGACAAGCCGATCACCAAGAAGCCTCTGGAAGTGCGGATGGGTAAAGGTAAGGGTTCCGTAGAATACTGGGTAGCCCTGATTCAGCCAGGCAAGGTCATTTATGAAATTGAAGGTGTGTCAGAAGAGTTGGCGCGTGAAGCCTTCGCCCTGGCCGCAGCTAAATTGCCTGTCGCAACAACTTTTGTTAAGCGGACGGTGATGTGATGAAAGCTAACGAACTTCGTGAAAAAACAGTAGAGCAGCTGAACGAGCAATTGCTTGATCTGCTGCGTGACCAGTTCAATCTGCGCATGCAGAAGGCAACCGGACAGTTGAACCAGTCTCACCTGCTGACCCAGGTTAGGCGTGACATTGCACGCGTCAAGACTGTGCTCAACCAGAAGGCAGGTGAGTAATCATGGCTGAAGCTCAGAAGACAATCCGTACGCTGACCGGCCGAGTAGTCAGCGACAAGATGGACAAAACCATTACCGTACTGATCGAGCGTCGCGTAAAGCACCCGATCTACGGCAAGTACCTGAAGCGTTCAACAAAGCTGCACGCTCACGACGAACAGAATCAGTGCAAAATTGGCGACAAGGTGACCATTCGCGAAACCCGTCCCCAATCCAAGACCAAGTCCTGGGCACTGGTTGAGATCGTCGAGCGCGTAGAAGTTGTTTAAGGACCGGGTCGGAGAAATAAAATGATTCAGACTCAATCTATGCTGGATGTGGCGGACAACAGTGGCGCCCGTCGCGTAATGTGCATCAAGGTCCTTGGCGGTTCCCACCGTCGCTACGCCCGTATCGGTGACATCATCAAGGTAACCGTGAAAGAGGCCATCCCACGTGGCCGCGTTAAAAAGGGCCAGGTGCTGACTGCAGTTGTAGTACGTACCCGTTCCGGCGTTCGTCGTCCGGACGGTTCCATCATTCGCTTCGACGGCAACGCTGCCGTAATCCTGAACGCGAAGCAGGAGCCGCTGGGAACCCGTATCTTTGGACCAGTAACGCGTGAACTCCGTACCGAGAAGTTCATGAAGATCGTTTCACTGGCCCCAGAAGTGTTGTAAGGAGTAGCCGTCATGCAAAAGATTCGTCGTAATGACGAGATCATCGTCATCGCCGGCAAGGACAAGGGCAAGCGCGGCAAAGTACAGAAAGTACTTGCCGACGGCCGTGTTATCGTGACCGGTGTCAACATCGTCAAGAAGCACGCCAAGCCCAATCCGATGCTCGGACAACAAGGCGGGATCGTCGAAAAAGAAGCCCCCATCCAGGTTTCTAACGTTGCCATTTTCAACCCGGAGACCAGCAAGGCAGACCGCGTTGGCTTCAAGATTGAAGAAGGCAAGAAAATTCGTGTATTCAAGTCGACACAGAAAGCTGTCGAAGCTTGAGGACTAGGTAGATACCATGGCACGATTGAAAGATCTTTACCGGAACGAGTTGGCTCCCAAGCTGAAGGAAGAACTGAAGCTGGCCAACGTTATGGAAGTTCCACGTGTAACCAAGA
>CAZKTB010000109.1:0-2155 GCA_964555485.1 uncultured Thiopseudomonas sp.
CTGGAAGAGACCGGCCTGCTGGGCATGATCGGCAAGTCCGAGCGTGGCCCGATTGCCATCGAGGCGATCAAGGACAACAAGGCTGTTTACCTGATGGCTGTCGGCGGTGCCGCCTACCTGGTATCCCAGGCCATCAAGAAGTCCCGCACCGTGGCCTTCGCCGACCTGGGCATGGAAGCCATCTACGAGTTCGACGTCAAGGACATGCCGGTGACCGTAGCGGTCGACACCAAGGGCGAGTCGGTACACATCACCGGCCCGCAGGTGTGGAAGGCCAAGATCGCCGACATGATCGCCAGCGACAGCGAAGACTGATCAAGCCGGCATAAGCCACATACAACAAACCCCGCCAAGTGCGGGGTTTGTTTTGTCCGGGTGCCGGCCTTTGACCGGTAATGCCGCCTAAAGCGGATGCAGGCGGTACTGCTCGGGCACCTGATCCACGCCGCGCAGGGTGACGTTCAGGTTTTTCCACAGCCCGTCCTTGATGCCGTAAATGCAGCCATATACCGACAGCTTCTGTCCGCGGTGCCAGGCATTCTGCACAATGGCAGTGTGACTGACGTTGCCGACCTGTTCGATCACGTTCAGCTCGCACAGGCGGTCAACCCGCTCTTCCTCGGTCGGCAGCTTGGCCAGCTCGTCATAATTCTGGAAATACAGGTCACGGATGGTGCGGATCCAGGCATCGGTGATGCCGACCTGCTTGTCGCTCATCGCCGCCTTGACGCCACCACAGCCATAGTGGCCGGTCACCAGAATATGTTTGACCTTAAGCACATCGACCGCGTACTGGATGGATGACAGACAGTTGAGGTCGGTATGCAGCACCACGTTGCCGACATTACGGTGCACAAAGAGATCACCGGGCAACATGCCGACAATCTCGTTGGCTGGCACCCGCGCATCGGAGCAACCGATCCACAGATATTCAGGTTCCTGCTGTCTGGCCAGCTTCTCGAAAAACGCCGGATCCTCTTCCTTGATCGCCTTGGCCCAGCGAAGGTTGTTTTCAAACAGTTCATGCAGTTCAGGCATGGAGTTCCCCAATTAATTCAACAGATCATCCTGCTACAGGCAGCTGGCGCACGTGGCATCAGGATGCCAACTTTCCTACTTGTGACCGCTACAGTTTGCCACAGGTCACAAAACAAATGATTCTCATTTTCCAGCCATGCCCGACCCGGGAAACCTGCCGGGAACAAGCAGCATATCAATCCAGTGCAAACATCCACTCATCGGCCAGGGTACAGACCATCACCAGCGCATCTTCGTGCCCGTCGGCTGTGGGGTAATAATTACGGCGCCGGTCAATCTCGTTGAAGCCATGGCGCTCATACAGCCCATAGGCAGCAACGTTGGACTCGCGCACTTCCAGAAAACAGCTGGCACAGTTGCGTGCGCGCGCCTGCTCAAGGGCAAACTCCAACAGCCGGCTGCCCAGCCCCCGCCCCTGCTGTTCCACGGCAATCACTATGTTCAGCAGATGTGCTTCATCAAGGATGTATTGCATCACCACATGGCCAAGGTGCTGCCCATCCTGCTCCAGCACGTGGCACTGGTAACTGTCCAGCGCATCCTCGTACAGCTTGCGCGACCAGGGATGACTGAAAGCCCGCTGCTCGATGGCTACCACGGTATCCAGGTCGGCTGCGCTCATGGGGCGAAACGAAAGGGCGTCAGGCATCCTGCACCCAGTGCGGCATCAGCTGTTGCAGGTGATACCAGAGCTGCGGCTTGAGCGGGCGCTCGCGCATCAGTTGCTCCAGTGAAGGCAGGTTCCAGAAGCGTATCTGTTCACGAAAGGCGCCCAGCGAGAACAGATCGGCATCTGCAGCGTGACCGGCATTGGCAAACTGCATGGCCCGCGGGCCCAGCAGCCAGACAAAGCTTACCGACTGCTGACTGCATTCCAGCTCCAGCAAATCGCGCACGCAAGCTCGTGCCGCTTCGGCATCCTGGGCACCGGCCAGCTGACCGGTCGTGAGCAGCGGCCAGCGGATCGGCTCGCCCTGACGCAACAGGCGTGGTTGTGGCAGGCGCGCCGCCCGCAGGATATCCAGCAGCAGCTGGAAGTCGGGATCGCTGCTCTGAAAGGCCTCGCCCAGCGGCAGATCGGCCAGCAGCAGGCAAGGACCGCTGCGCAGCAACTGCA
>CAZKTB010000109.1:2255-5357 GCA_964555485.1 uncultured Thiopseudomonas sp.
GCCAGATCCTTGAAGCGGGCAAAGGCGGCATTCAGCTCGCTCTCGCTGGCCAGCTCGATGCCCAGCTCCTGCAGACGGCTGCGGAAGGCGTTGCGGCCGGAGTGCTTGCCCAACACCATCTTGTTGGCGTTCCAGCCGACATCCTCGGCCTTCATGATTTCGTAGGTCTCGCGATGCTTGAGCACGCCATCCTGGTGAATGCCGGATTCGTGGGCAAAGGCGTTGGCACCGACAATGGCCTTGTTCGGCTGTACCGGGAAACCGGTGATGCCGGATACCATGCGCGAGGTACTGAGGATCTGGGTGGTATCGATGCGGGTATGCACGTTGAGCAGATCTTCACGGGTCTTGATCGCCATGACGATCTCTTCCAGCGCGGCATTACCGGCGCGCTCACCCAGCCCGTTGATGGTGCATTCCACCTGGCGCGCACCGGCCACCACCGCGGCCAGCGAGTTGGCTACCGCCAGACCCAGGTCGTTATGACAGTGCACGGAAAAAATGGCCTTGTCCGAGTTGGGCACACGCTCGATCAGCTGGCGGATCAGCTCGGCATACTGGTGCGGGATGTTATAGCCTACGGTATCGGGAATATTGATGGTGCGGGCACCGGCGTCAATCGCTGCCTCAACGATACGGCAAAGGAAGTCCAGCTCGCTGCGGCCAGCATCTTCACAGGAAAACTCGACATCGTCACACAGGCTGCGGGCCTTTTTCACCGCACGTACCGCCTGCTCCACCACCTGGTCCGGCTGCATACGCAGCTTGTATTCCATATGGATCGGGCTGGTGGCGATAAAGGTATGGATACGACCGGAGTTGGCCCCGGCCAGCGCCTCGCCGGCACGCTCGATATCGGCATCCAGCGCACGGGCAAGGCTGCAGATGGTACTGTCCTTGATGGTGTCGGCAATGGTCTTGACCGCATCGAAGTCACCCGGGCTGGCAATGGCAAAACCGGCCTCGATCACATCAACCTTCATGCGCTCCAGTGCCTTGGCAATACGCAGTTTTTCATCCTTGGTCATGGATGCGCCGGGGCTTTGCTCACCGTCACGCAGGGTGGTATCAAAAATGATGACGCGGTCGTTGCTACTCATCGAAACTCTCCTCGGTCAGGCCGAATATCATTGTTGTAAACGCGGGCAAATATAGCACAGCAGCTGTCCGGGGCCATGCACGCCTTTTGTCGGCAATGGCCTGCCCGGGCTGCTGCCAAATGTGGTTTGCATGACTATTCTTGCGGATGGTCGCGGCGAAAAAGCTCCCATTCATCAATGGCACTACCGTCAGGCAGATGGCAGAGTCCACGGTCGCCCTGCTGGTTACGGATGATTTCCAGCCGGCCACCCAGCTCCACACAATAAACGGCAGCCGGGTTGGCCAGCTTCAATGCCGGCGGTGGCGCGACGCTGGTGTCCTGGCTGCTGCAACCGCTGATCAGCAACAGGCTCAATACAGTGGCGGCGGTAGCACCGCTTTTGGCAAAACGGATTTTCATGGCTTATTCCTGTGTTGTCATTTTATGGTGACCAGTGGCAGCTGATGCTTAGCGTTGAGGCTCGATAAAGCCCGAAACCAGCTGCAACAGACGCTCCAGTGCCCCCTGATTGTTCTTGAGTACCTGCTGGCCTGCATCCTGCATTGCCTGGCTGGCGGCCTTGTCGGTCCACAGGCGGGCCACCGCTGTGGCAATTTCGCGCCCGTCACGCACTTCCCGCAGGGCATTGGCTTCAGTCATTTGCTTGGCTATATCGAGAAAATTGAATACGTGCGGGCCCGACAGCACCGGCTTGCCCAGAGCAGCAGGCTCCAGCAGATTATGACCGCCATGGGGCACCAGGCTGCCGCCAACCAGTGCCACATCAGCCAGCGCATACAGCAACAGCATCTCGCCCATGGTGTCGCCCAGCAGCACCATGGTAGCAGGCATCACTGCATCGCCGGAGGAGCGGCGCACCACAGCTAGCTGCTCTGCCTGGCACAGGCGATAGGCGGTATCAAAACGCTCCGGATGACGTGGCACCAGAATCAGCAAAGCCTTGGGGAAGCCTTGCAACAGCTGCTTGTGGGCTTCCAGCACCAGCAAGTCTTCGCCCTCATGGGTGCTGCCGGCAATCCACACCTGACGGTTGTCCAGCTGCCACTGTTCACGCAAAGCCTGCGCCTGCTGCAACAGCTCGGGCTTAATCTGCAGATCGAACTTGATCGAACCGGTCACCTCTACAGCTTCCGGTCGTGCTCCCAGCTCAAGAAAACGTTGCGCCTCGGCCTGTGTCTGCACGGCGATGCCGGACAGCTGCGCCAGCATCGGCCCGACCAGCTTCGGGAAGCGCGCATAGCCACGCGCCGAACGCTCCGACAGCCGTGCATTGGCCAATACCACCGGAATGCCCATGCGTGCACATTGATTGATATGGTTGGGCCACAGCTCGGTTTCCATCACCACGCCCACGGCCGGCTTCAGCGCAGTCAGAAACTTGCGGGCACGGCATGGCAGGTCATAGGGCAGATAACAATGCTGCACGCTGTCGCCAAACATCGAGCGGATGCGTTCGGAGCCGGTCGGCGTCATGCAGGTGACGGTAATCGGCAGCTCCGGATAGCGCTGTTGCAGGGCCCGCACCACGGGAGCGGCGGCTATGCTTTCGCCGACCGAGACCGCATGCAGCCAGATGCCGCCCTGGCGAAACTCCGGCAGGTCCAGCGCAAAGCGCTCACCGATACGCTGGCGATAGGCCGGCGCCTTGCGCCCACGCCACCATAGGCGCAGCGCAATCAGGGGCAGACCAAGATAAAACAGCAGACTGTACAGGGATCTATTCATCGCGGCATTTTAGCTTGAAAGAGCTGGTGCTTGCAGCATCGGTACGCTGAACGATATTGACCCAAGCATATCAGAGCCGTATAGTCAGGCTATACACGGAGGTATGCCATGATAAAAAGCTTCAGGCATAAAGGATTGCGCAATTTTTTTGAGACAGGCTCCACGGCGGGCATACAGCCCAGACATTCAAGAAAACTGAGGCTCCAACTTACTGCCCTTGATAACGCGAGCTGTCCCGAAGACATGAATGCTCCGGGATAGAAATTGCATCCTTT
>CAZKTB010000110.1:0-5296 GCA_964555485.1 uncultured Thiopseudomonas sp.
TTGACGGTGCCGATCTCGTTGTTGACGTGCATGATGGAAACCAGAATGGTGTCCTCACGCAGCGCTTCTTTCACCTGTTCAGGGTGAATGATGCCGTTCTCGTCCGGATCCAGGTAGGTGATCTCGAAGCCTTCACGCTCCAGCTGGCGCATGGTGTCCAGCACCGCCTTGTGTTCGATCTTGGAGGTGATCAGGTGCTTGCCCTTGGTGCCATAGAAGTGTGCTACACCCTTGATGGCCAGGTTGTCAGACTCGGTTGCACCAGAGGTCCAGACAATTTCACGCGGGTCGGCATTGATCAGGTCGGCCACCTGCTGACGTGCATTCTCCACTGCTTCTTCGGCACGCCAGCCGTATACGTGTGAACGTGACGCCGGGTTGCCGAAATTGCCTTCGATGGTCAGGCATTCGATCATCTTCTCTGCTACACGCGGGTCAACCGGTGCAGTAGCGGAGTAGTCCAGGTAGACAGGTAACTTCATTTCTTTCTCCTCAAATTTCGGATGGTGCCGGCACTCAGGCTCTGGCACCTGTTGTTCCGTCGGCGCAAGGGACCCGCTGCTGCTGGCGCTGGGCGATGTCACGTATTTCGGCCCTTTGCACCAGGCTCCCGAGGGTTATGCCACTTAAAAAGTCATGTATCTGTTCGCTCAGTTCGCACCACAGGTAGTGCGTCAGGCAGGTCTCGCCACCCTGGCAGTTGCCCTTGCCCTTGCAACGTGTCGCATCCACCGACTCGTCAACCGCGTCGATCACCTGCACAATCTGGATGTCGGTGGCGGCATGGGCCAGCTGATAGCCGCCGCCCGGGCCGCGCACGCTGGATACCAGCCCGTTGCGGCGCAACTTGGCAAACAGCTGTTCTAGATAAGACAGGGAAATACCCTGACGTTCGGAGATGTCAGCCAGCGAAACCGGCGCTTCCCGCGCATTCAACGCCAGATCGAGCATGGCGGTTACCGCATATCGTCCTTTGGTCGTTAATCGCATCACTCACACCACAAGTCATGAATCAGTGGCTGGTATTATGCAATTCCCGAGTAAGTTGGTCAAGTATTCTTTCCTTGCCCCGCTTTGCCCAATCGTGCCAAAGTCAGGAGCTGGTTTCGGACGTTTCCTGCGCTTTTGCTGCCGGTTGTTCCGGTGCTTCCTCACCCTGCCCGTACAGGCCATTATCCGGAAGTTCGGGCAGCTGTTCGGCACAGTAGTCACTGCCCAGATCGCGCAGGGCGTCACACATGCCGTCAACCCGGCCTTCCATGGCTTTCATGTGGGCAAGAATGGCACCGATCGAGCGCGCCACAGGGTCCGGCATATCACCACTGATGCCATAGGTATCAAAGTCCGCCTGTTCGGGCGACTGGTCCTTTTTCGCCTCGATGATGCGACCGGGAATGCCAACCGCGGTTGCTCCCGCCGGTACTTCCTTGGTCACCACCGCATTGGAACCGATCTTGGCACCGGCACCCACGGTGAAAGGCCCAAGCACCTTGGCACCGGCACCCACCACAACGCCATCCTCAAGGGTCGGGTGGCGCTTGCCCTTGTTCCAGGTAGTGCCGCCCAGGGTTACGCCGTGATAAAGGGTGACGTCGTTGCCGATTTCGGCAGTTTCACCAATCACCACACCCATACCATGGTCGATGAAAAAACGGCGACCGATTTTTGCCCCGGGATGAATCTCGATGCCGGTCAGCCAGCGGCTGATGTGGGACACCAGGCGCGCCAGCAGCTTCCAGTTGCGCAGCCAGAACCAGTGGGCAACGCGATGAAACCAGATGGCATGCAATCCCGGATAGCAGGTCAGCACCTCAAGGGTGTGCCGCGCTGCCGGGTCACGATGAAATATGCTTTGAATGTCTTCACGCATGTGACTGATCATGCTCACTCCTCCGCTGCTGCAGTTCGCCACGGGCCGCTTTCTGGGTTTCGGTCAGGATGCCGCGCAAAATATTCACTTCAGACTTGCTCAGCTGATTGCGGCCGAACAGCCGGCGCAAGCGGGTCATCAGGTGACGCGGTTTGTCGGGATCAAGAAATTCGATATCGATCAGGGTACGCTGCAAATGCTCGTAAAACAATTCCAGCGCCTCGTGCGTGGCCGGTGCGCTGCCGAGCTGTCCGGTACGCTCGATCGACTCCATGCACAGGGGTTGTTCACTGGCCTGCAGCCAGGCCATGCGCAACTCATAGGTGAGCACCTGCACCGCCGCCGCCAGGTTGAGCGAGCTGAAGCTGTCACAGGAGGGAATATGCACGTGATACTGACACTGGTGCAGCTCGTCGTTGGTCAGGCCGGCATGTTCACGCCCAAACACCAGCGCCGCACTGCCTGCGTCCTGATCGGCCTGCAGATGCTGCACTATGGTACCGGCACAATCACGCGGATTGACCAGCGGCCAGGGCAGGCGGCGGTCACGGGCGCTGGTACCCAGCACCAGATCACAACCTTCCAGCGCCTGCTCAAGACTGCTCACGACCCGCGCCTGCTGCAGGATGTCATCCGCACCTGATGCCCGTGCAGCGGCCTCTTCACTGGGAAAGTCTTTCGGGTTGACCAGAACCAGCTGTTCCAGCCCCATGTTTTTCATGGCCCTGGCGGCACCGCCAATGTTTCCCGGATGGCTGGTTTGCACCAGCACTACGCGCACCTTGCTTAACACTTGCAACCCCGACAGTGGAAAAGCGCAAAGCTTACCCAAGCCGGGCCGGTGTTTCCACGTAAATAGGGTTTTTCTTTCAACGCACGACCGCCGGCTTTCTGTTAGAATGCACGCCTCTTCTTTAACAACTCCAGGTAACTCTCCATGCAGCCCATGCTGAATATTGCGCTGCGCGCTGCGCGCGCCGCCGGCGAACTGATCGTCCGTTCCATGGACCGTCTCGACTCGCTGTCGGTCAATGAAAAAGACAGCAAAGACTATGTCACCCAGGTTGACCGCGCCGCGGAAAAAACCATCATCAACACCATCCTCAAAGCCTATCCGGATCACGGCATTCTGGGCGAGGAAGGCGGCAGCATTGATGGCCAGGGCGAAGGCGCCGACTATCAGTGGGTAATCGACCCGCTCGACGGAACCACCAACTACATCCACGGCATCCCGCATTTTGCCGTCAGCATCGCCTGCAAATATCGTGGTCGTACCGAGCATGCAGTGGTCTACGATCCGATGCTCGATGAAGAGTTCCTGGCCAGCCGCGGCCGCGGCGCCACCCTCAATGGTCGCCGCCTGCGCGTGGCCAAACGCAACAATCTGACCCATGCCGTGCTGGCCACGGGCTTCCCGTTCCGTGACGGTCAGATGGAGCATATCGATAACTATCTGGCGATGTTCCGCGACCTGGCCGAACAGTCTGCCGGCATTCGCCGTGCCGGTGCTGCCAGTCTCGACCTGGCCTATGTAGCTGCCGGCCGTTATGACGGTTTCTGGGAATACGGCCTGTCCGAGTGGGACATGGCAGCAGGTGCGCTACTGATCCAGGAAGCCGGTGGCCTGATCAGCGACTTCAGCGGTGGTCACCAGTTCCTTGAACGCGGACATGTGGTTGCCGGCAGTCCCAAATGCTTCAAGGCGATCCTGACCAGCATCCAGCCGCACGTACCGGCCAGTTTCAAGTAATCAGCCAATAGTGAAAAAGGGGTCAGGTACCAACGATCGTTAAAGGTAACTGACCCCTTTTTCCTCATTACTGCCAATCAGTAAGCGGTTTGTGTCAAGACCACACGTCCCTGGTCATCCAGCTGCAGACGCTGGCCCGGGTCATAATCCATGCGGATGGTACGTACCTTACCGCCCTGCTCGTAACTGACATCGTAACCGGCGATCTTTTCGCTGATGTCATATTCGGTCTTGCAGCGTCGCTCGGTGGTGGTGTAGGTGTTGTTCTGCTGGATATGCTCCTGGGCCTTGTTGCCGGCAAACCCGCCACCAGCCGCTCCGGCCATTGTCGCCAGTTTCTTGCCGTTGCCCTTGCCCACCTGATTGCCCAGCACACCGCCCACTACCGCCCCAATGGCCGTACCAGCTACACGGTACTGGTCCTTGACCGGCTTGCGGTGAGTTACCACCACATCACGACATTCTTCACGGGGCGTGCGCACCTGCTCGGTAACAGGCTTCACCGCCACCACATCGGCATAGGCTGGACCTGACATCTGGCTATAGGCAAAAGCCCCGGCACCAGTTACCGCCACAGCTCCAAGAATGCTGCCAATCAACAGGGATTTATTCATTTTGTCTCCTCGTTTCAGGGATAGTCTGTCAGTTGGAAACGAAAAGGCCGTGCAAGTTCACACCTGCACGGCCTTTTACTCTTTCTTGACACTTTGCCAGCAAAACGCCACTACATGGCAGCATTTAACCAGCACTCATGCACTATGGCATTTCGTCAACATCTTCGGTTGTTACCGGTGGAATCAGGTCTTCCACTGTCAGCTTCAGCCAGACCAGGGCGATACTGGAGATGTAGATTGACGAGAAAGTACCAGCAGTGATGCCCACCAGCAGCGCCAGGGCAAAGCCCCACAGGTTGTCGCCGCCGAAGAACAGCAGCGCCGCCACCGCCACCAGGGTGGAGATGGAGGTTGCCAATGTACGCAGCAGCGTCTGGGTAGTGGAGATGTTGATATTGTCGATCAGCGAAGTGTTGCGCAGCAGACGGAAATTCTCGCGGATACGGTCAAAGATAACGATGGAGTCGTTAAGCGAATAACCGATGATCGCCAGAATGGCCGCCAGCACTGTCAGGTCGAACTGGAGCTGGAAAAAAGACACCACACCCAACGTTACGATAACGTCATGCGCCAAACCGATGATGGCACCCAGGCCAAACTTCCACTGGAAACGGAAGCCCAGATACACCAGGATACCGGCCATCGCCACCAGCATGCCGATGCCGCCCTGGTCGCGCAGCTCTTCACCCACCGCCGGGCCGACAAACTCGACCCGCTTGACGCTGAAGTCCTGGGCACTATTTTGCTCCAGCACTGCTGCGATCTGCTGGCCCAGCTCGGGATCATCCCCGGGTGTGCGCACCAGCACGTCAGAGACAGAACCAAAGCTTTGCACCACGGCGTCTTCGTATCCGCCCGCCTGCAATACACTGCGGATTTCGTTCAGGTCCGCCGCCTCGGCGTAGTTCAGCTCGATCAGGGTACCGCCGGTGAAATCGAGGCCAAAGTTGAAGCCCTTGACCGCTATCGAGCCCAGCGATGCCAGAAAGAGTACCAGCGCGATGCTCACGGCAATCACGCGTACACCCATAAAGTTGATGGTACGTTTCATGGTGATTACCC
>CAZKTB010000111.1:0-5272 GCA_964555485.1 uncultured Thiopseudomonas sp.
TGCATAAAGCAGTCGACGCTTAGCGGCAGCTCTGCTGGCGTACCTGGCTCTGTATCGGCTTCTGGCCGGTATTCCAGCAGCTGGTCCTGGCGGGCGCTTTCCGGCTCCATGGCGGTTGTCTGGCCCTGGCCGGCAAACTCCAGCGCCGAGTAGCTGGCAATCCACCAGTTGTACAGGTTGCCGAGCTGCGGCGCGGCGCGGCCTGCTTCCAGCTCGAGTTGCCGCAGGTCCGGTGCCTGGATGTCTTCAGGTTGCGGATCAATCAGCGGCTCGGTGCCGCAGTGGCTGGCCAGTTGCTCAATGGCCGTGCGTACTTCTTCAGCATTATTGAATGCCTTGCCACCATTGAGAATGTAACCCAGCGCCGACTCGTGCAGCTGGGGTGTCTTGCTTCTGCCCCTGAGCAGCGGACCAGTTCCCATAAAGAGTGCATAACTGGCACGAGTCATGGCCACATAGATCAGGCGCAGGTCTTCCTTGATGCGTTCGCGGTTGGCTTCGTCCCAGCCTTCGGCAAAGACATCCTTGCCGGCCACTTCAATGTAGTGCTTGCCGTTGATGCGCCAGGCTACCTGTTTTTTACGACCATCGATTGGTTTCCAGCTACCAATACTGGGCAAAACCACCACGGGAAACTCCAGCCCCTTGGACTTGTGGATGGTGAGAATGCGGATGCGCTGTGCATCGCTTTCCAGCCGTAACAGGTATTCGTCATTGCTGTTGTCCAGATGCTCGGCCAGATGGCGGATCAATGCCTGTTCGCCATCCAGCTTGGCGGAAGCCTCCTGCAGCCATTCGGCCAGATGCAGCAGGTTGGTCAGGCTGCGTTCGTTACGGCTTTGTACCAGACGTTGCGGTAGCTGAAAACGCTCCATCAGGCGGCGCAGCATCACCATCACGCCCTGCCTGCGCCAGATGTCATGCAGGGTGGAGAAGTCGAGCATGATGCGTTCCCATTCCAATTCGTCACTCATCCAGTCTGCCAGCTCGTGTAGCGGAATCTGCATGGATACGCTGCCGACAGCGGTTTTCACCAGACTCTCGTCGGTGGGTGCGGCGCAGGCGTGCAGCCAGTGCAGGCAGTCTCTGGCTTCCTGGCTGGCAAACAGCGATTCGCGGTCAGACAGGTAAACCGAGCGGATGTTATGACGTACCAAGGCGTTGGTGACGGCTTTGGCTTCATTTTTGTCGCGCACAATGATGGCAATATCCGCCGGTTGCAGCGGCTGCTCGACCCCGGTTTGACCAAAGCCGGCCTTGCCCTTGGCCGAGTCTGTCAGCCAGCGGGCAATCTGGCTGGCACTTTGCCGGGCGGCACGCTCGATGTAGTCGTTCAGGCTTATACCCTGTACGTCTTCTTCTGCTTCCGGATCAGGCTCGAAGTGCCATAGCGTTAGGGAGCGGGCAGGGTTGCCGCCCAGAAACAATTGGTCCTTGCGGCCATTGGCATCCACTTCGACATAAGGAATGGGTTTTTCATCTCCCTGGCGATACTGAAAAGCGCCTTGATCATGCTGCTCGGCATGCTGGAAAAAGGCGTTGCAGGCAGCAACCACATCAGTGGTGGAGCGATAGTTGGTCTTTAGTGTGTAATGCCGGCCTTTGGTGGCCGTACGCACAGCCAGGTAGCTGTTGATGTCGGCGCCACGGAAAGCATAGATGGACTGCTTGGGGTCACCAATCATGAACAGGCCCAGCTGCGGATGATTGGCTTTTACCTGATAGATACAGTCGAAAATGCGATATTGCAGCGGGTCTGTGTCCTGGAACTCGTCGATCATCGCAACCGGAAAATTCTTGCGGATATTGGCGGCCAGTGCCAATGCATGCTCGCCATTGAGATCCGCGTCCAGTGCTTTTTCCAGTTCGCTGATCAGGTCGTCCTGCGTCATGCAGGACTGGCGGTTTTTACGTAACTGATATTCGCGGGCAATCCAGCTGGCCGCCTGACTGAGGAGTGCCGGCAACAGATCGCTTTGCTGATTTTTTATCCTGTTGTTTATTTCGTTGTACTGACGGGTTAGCTCAAAAGCGGGCAGCTCCTTGGCTTCCTTGATCTTGGCGGATTTTAAAAAATCAAAGCTGCCAGTGGCAAAACGGCTCAAGTGGTTTGGCAACGTGCCGTCTTCTTGCAACCACTGATGAATCTGTTTCAGCACTTCGGCAAAGCCTTCCGGAGTACGATCAGCAGGCGCAACTGACTTTAAGCCGTCACGCAACTCCAGCAGGTGTGCGCTGATTTCGTCCCAGTTTTCCAGCCAATGATCACGTATGGCCTGTTTGGCTTTTTGCAGCTCCTTGCTGGACTCGTCCAGCTCGGCAAACAGCTCATCCAGCGGCCTGGCGGTAACGGGTTGGCCGCAGTAACTGACGCCCCTGGTGCCGGCACTCAGTAGACCACCCACTTTGCCTAGCAGGTCGGCAGGTGAGCTGAAGACCTTGCTTGTCAGCTCAACCCTGTCGGCACTTAACGGATAAAAGTGGCAGCGCCAATAGTCTTCCGCCACTTCGGCAAGCAGTTCGCTGGTATCGGTTTCCAAGCTGCGGTCAAACAGGCCGCGGCTGTCAAACGCATGTTCCACCAGCATGCGATTGCACCAGCTGTGAATGGTGGAAATGCTGGCTTCGTCAATGCTCTCCGAGGCGGTTTGCAAGCGCCAGGCACAGAGTTTCCAGCTGTCCTGTGGGTAGTCGTTGCGCAGGTCAACCAGCACCTGTTCCGCATCCAGGCTTTCATCCAGAAAGTATTCGGCCGCTTCCACCAGGCGGGCACGAATGCGGTCACGCAGCTCGCCAGCGGCCAGTTCGGTAAAGGTGACCACCAGAATTTCCCGTGGCAGCAGAGGCCTGGCATAACCCTGCTGGTTTAGTCCCTGACCCAGTACAAGGCGTACATAAAGCAGGGCGATGGTGAAAGTTTTGCCGGTGCCGGCACTGGCTTCGATCAGGCGACTGCCATGCAGGGGGAAATCCAGCGGGTTAAGTTGCTGGGCCTGAACGTTGTGCGGGGTGCTCATGACAGCTCCTTCAGCATGGGGCCATAAACGGACTGGGCCAACTGGATAAATTCTTCGCTGGCAAGCAAATCGTCATAGCTGGGCCAGAGTTTGTGCAGGCCATCGGTTTTTTCCATTTCGCCGCCGTAGCGGCCGCCTTCATAGGCTTCTTCGGCATTTTTACCCTCCAGCCAGGCAAAGGCGGTTTCGCAGGGCAAGGGCAGTGGGCGATTCATGCCTTTCTGGTAGATATCCAGCAAATCAAGTAACAGCTGGCGCGCGCTATCGGCTTCCATGGCGCGCAGAGTTACGTTGCCGGTATGGCCGATCAGGCGGGTGCTGACCGGGCCCTGCAACTGGGCAAACAGATGGTAGGGCCACTGACGCACAATGTGGTGGTGGGAGCTGATTTGTTTTTTGTCGCGCAGTTTGTTGGGCAGCACCTGGGCGCGAATGCTGTCCTGTTTAGCGTTCTGTCTGATATCTGCGATGCTGCCCAGCAACTCAAGTGAGCTGGAAGACAGTGGCTCGGTAATTTCCTGTACGTCGGGATAATCGACAAGAACTTGCTGCAAGTCGAGCAAGGGTTGTTCCAGCTCTTCAAGCAGACTGTTTTTATAGGCGCGGTCGAAAGGTGCAGCCGGCAGCTCGCCCGCACGCTGCATGCGATCCAGTTCGCTCTGCAGCAATGCCTGTACGCTCTGTTGGGGGCTTTGCTTGAGGCGTGCCTGCACTTTGTCCAGTAACGTATCTCTGTGCTGCCATTGTTCCAGTTGGTTGGCGGCAAACAGCTCGGTATCCTGGCTTTGCAGGTCTTCAGTGTAAAAGTTGATAGCCAGTCGACGGCGGAAGAAGTGTCTTACCGGATTGCGTAAAAAATCGGACAGATCGGCCAGGCTGATGGGTGCTTCGGCTTGCCAGGGTTCCAGCATGTCCAGGTCATGCTTCAGCGAGATGCCGTGCTGATTCTGGTGCAGTTGCAGCCATTCGCCGTGGTAGGTAAACAGGCGCGGATCGCGGCACTTTTCAAAGTAGCTGCGGCTAAAGGCTTGCAGCGGATGCAGACAGGTCAGGGCATCCAGCAAACTGTCATCGCGGGGGGCGTCGGTATCTGCTCCGGTCAGCGTCCAACCGGCACGGATATGGTCGCGTAGCTGGTTGACCAGCACCGAGGCGGGCTTTTCGCTGTTGTCGCGAATGTCACGGCCCACCCAGCTGATCACCAGGCGATCACGGGCCGAGAGCAAAGCCTCCAGAAACAGGTAGCGGTCATCCTCGCGGCGCGAACGGTCGCCGGGGCGATAGTCATGCACCATCAGGTCGAAGTCGGAGTTCTGACTGCGGCGCGGATAGTCACGGTCGTTCATACCCAGCAGCCACAGTTGCTTGAAAGGAATGGCCCGCATGGGCATCAGGGTGGCAAAGTTGATCGAACCGCCAAGAAACTTTTGCGACAGGCTGGTCTCGTCCAGGCCAGCCAGCAATTCTTCGCGCACTACGTCCAGCGGCAGGTGGTGCTGTTCCAGACCAGCGCTTAGCCACAGCTCCTGCAGCAGTTCCAGTTGTTGCTGCAAGCGGTCGATGGCCCATTGGTCTTCCTTGCTGTTTTCCACAAAGAACAGGCCCAGCAGTTTCTCGATGCACAGCAGCCAGCCTTCGGCGTCGTATTCCTGTGCAAGCAGCAGGCGGGCCTGATCCAGACTTTCCAGCAGACGCAGCAGCGGGCCGACCAGGGCAGCCTCCAGTCCGGCCACCTCGTCATAGCCTTCAATGTCATGCCAGCTGCTGTCATCACCGGCGGCATAGCCCAGCAGCATGCGGCGCAGGCCAAAGCTCCAGGAGTTCTGGTCGATTTCAGGCAGACCCAGTGCGCCGCGCTGCCCGGCATCCAGCCCCCAGCGGATGTTGGCACCTTCAATCCAGCGCCGCAGGGCGGGCAGGTCGGCTTCGTCCAGGCCAAAGCGGGCGCGGATGGCCGGCGTGTCCAGCAGATCGGACAGCTGGCTGTGAGTAAAGCGTAGCTCCGGCAACTTGAGCAGGGTTTCCAGCGCAATCAGCAAGGTATTCTGGCGACGCTGGCTCTGGTCGGAAATATGATAGGGCAGCTGGCGTGCATCGCGCGGCTCGCCGGGCCTTGTCGCATAGCTACCAAACACAGCATGGATGTGCGGCGCATAGAGGTTGATGTCCGGCACCATTACCAGAATGTCGCGCGGGTTGAGGGTTTCGCCACGCTTTTTGGCCTGCTCGAAACTGTCGAGCAACTGGTCATGCAG
>CAZKTB010000112.1:0-5256 GCA_964555485.1 uncultured Thiopseudomonas sp.
ACAGAACAGGCAATAATCGGCAGCATGATCCAGCCACCCGATTTAATCAGCTCCCACACGGCAGGTTCCCTTTTTTAAAAATAAGCGCAACTTTACCACAACGACAGACAAGGCCGGACTGCTTTGAGTCGCATTTTCACTGTGGGCGTTTTCAACATGCAGCCATATGCCTGTCAGTTGCATCCCGACTACATATAGCCACAAGGATTTTGAGCTTGAATAGCAGGAAGTCCGCTCTTTATTTTGTCGCAACCGTTTTCCTTGACGGCTCACGCCAAAAACGCCGCTGCTCGCCCAGTGACCAAAGCCGTTGTCTTGCACCCAGCCGGATGCGCATGGCCTTGTCATAAGCCGTGTCATACAGGCGCATAGCGTTGTAGCTGACCCGCGCCAGCACCAGCGGGTGTGGATGACCGTAGCTGTTGTGCCCGCCACGGGAAACCAGCACTGAGTGCGGCCTGAGCTGCTGCAACCAGAACTGGGCCGTGGAAGTGCGACTGCCATGATGGCCGGCCACCAGCCAGTCCACCTGCAAATCCGGCCAGGCTTCAAGCAGTGCGCGCTCGCCGGCCACATCCAGATCACCGGTGACCAGAAAACGCTCGCCAGCGGCATCCACCAGCAGCACACAAGAGGCGGCATTGCCGTCGGTCGCGCCCTGCCACTGCCATTGCCGGAAAAGCACCCCGTCCCATTCCCAGCTATCACTTGCGCAACCTTCTGCCTGGAACTGTCGATGCCTTTGCGGCTCGCCACTAATCAGTCTGCCAACTCCAGCCTGACGCATGACCGCATCGGCACCACCGGCATGATCCGCATCCGCATGGGACAAAATCAGCCGATCCAAAAAACGAATACGTTCGCCCCGCAAAAACGGCACCACCACTGTCTCGCCCAGATCCTTGCCACCCATGGCCGGTCCGGCGTCATACAGCAAGGCATGTCTGGCCGTCTGCACCACAATGGCCTGGCCCTGGCCCACATCCAGCATCCAGATATTTGCCTGCCCGCTCGGCACGGCATTTTGCTGGAAAGGCCACAGCAAAGGCATCAGCAACAGCAGCGGCAACCATAACGGGCGCAAGGCCACAGGCAACAACAGCAACAATACCGCCAAAGCCGTTACCAACAGCACCCAGATATTCGGTACCGCTCCCTGCCAGGCCGGCCAGCCCTGTACCAACCATTCGAGCAGCCACCAGAGTGCCTGCAAAGCCAGTGCTGCCAGTTGCAATACCGGGCCGCCCAGTAGCGGCCAGCCGCTCAGCATCAGCCCCAGCAAGACCAGCGGCAGCAACAAAAAGCTGACAAAGGGCACCGCCAGCAGATTGGCCAGCGGCCCGACCCAGCTCACCGGCAAGCCGGTTGCCAGCAGCAAGGGCAGCAAACCAGCTGCAGCTGCCCACTGCGCCCGTCCCAAAACCTGCCACCAGCGCCAGCGCCCAAGCCGGGCAGCAAACATCAATACCAGACAGCCCACCGCAGCAAAGGACAACCAGAAGCCCGGCTGCAATATCACCATTGGGTCCAGCACCAGCACTGCAGCCAGCGCCAACAGCCAGGGCTTCCAGCTGGACAGCGGCCGATAGCTCATCCGCCACAGCAGAACAACAGTCACCATGATCAACGCACGCTGTACCGGTACGGCAAAACCGGCCAGCGCACCATAGACATAGGCTCCGGTCAGCGCCAGTGCACAGGCAGCCGGCAACCAGGGCAAGCGGGCCGGCCACAACCCTAGCCGTACCAGCAACGCCACCAGTCCATAACCCAGTCCCGCCACCAGGCTGACATGCTGCCCCGAAATGACAAACAGATGCACCGTGCCCGAGTCTTGCAGCAGCTGCCATTGCTCCCGCGTCAGCACCGAGCCATCGCCCAGCGACAACGCCAGCACGCCACCCAGAGCCGGTTTGTCCGGCAAGATGCCCTGCAACCGTGCACGCAACTGCTCGCGCCAGGCACCCATGCCCTGGCCGTCAGACAGGCGCTGGCCCGTTTTTACCGTTCCGGTTGCGCCGATGCCGCGGGCCGTCAGCCACTTCAAATAGTCAAAGCCATGGGGATTAAGCAACCCATCCGGCCGCTTCAGTCGCACCGCCAGTCGCCAATGTTCGCCAGCATGCAAGGGTGGCGGATCACGCCAGGACAGGCGCAAACGGGACGGCAAACCGGTACGGCGGGAGGTGGCATCCTGCAGCTCGAAGCGCACCACCTGCCAGTCAGCCTCGGCCTGCCATTGCGGCAAGCCGGTCACACGTCCTTCCAGCCATAGCGTCTGCCCGTCCCATTCGGGTGCCAGACGCTGCTCCAACAGGTTTCCGGCTTGCCAGCCAGACCAGCACAGCCCAAGCAACAGGGCCGCCAGCCAGTAACCGATAGTGCGACGCGTGCATAACAACAGCAGTGCCGTCAGGCCAAAAACCAGCAGCAACCAGCTCGGTGGTACCGCCGGCAAAAAGCGCAGCAGCAATACGCCCAGACAAAACATCAATACACATGCATTCATAAGCCACCTCCCTGTAGCTTTTGCCTGCCATTCCTTGCTGCCGCAGCAATCCCATTGCCGGATGCTGGCACAATGCAATAAAAAGTGGTTACATCTTGCCACAGATTATTATGGCCACAAGTGCCATAATGCTCCGGCTTACCAGACTGGTTATCACGATGCCGCGCGATTTTTTCAAACGCTACATGCCCGACCCGGAAACCATCAAACACAATAGATCGTTACGTTTCCTGGGCAACCTGATTCATGACACCAACCTATGGCAACTCAACCGGCACTCGATTGCCCGGGCCGTTGCCGTGGGTCTGTTCTGGGCTCTGATTCCCATCCCCATGCAAATGCTGGCCTCTGCTCTGGTAGCCATTCTCCTGCGTGCAAACCTGCCCCTCTCCATTGGCCTGGTCTGGCTGACCAACCCCATCACCATGCCGCCCATTTTTTATGCCACCTACAAGCTAGGGGCCTGGCTGCTGGGTACGCCATCGGTCAGCATGCCCGACCAGTTCAGCCTGCAATGGGTAATGGAAGTCACTACCACCCATTGGCAGCCGCTTTACTTCGGCTCACTGGTCGCTGCCATAGTGCTTTCAATCACAGGTTATTTCGGCACACTGCTCTATTGGCGCTGGTGGGTAGCCCGCAGCTGGAAGCGCCGGCAAGCGAAGCGCTCATCGTCCCGCAAAAACACAATTTGACAGAGTTCACATTTTGCGTATAATTGGCGCCGCGGGATGGAGCAGTCTGGTAGCTCGTCGGGCTCATAACCCGAAGGTCGCAGGTTCAAATCCTGCTCCCGCAACCAGACAAAACAAAGGCGAATCAGTAACTTACTGGTTCGCCTTTTTTGTTTGTGCCTTCCAAAAAAGGCTCCGTGCCATTTCCGTGCCATGGCAGTGCCATTTTCCTTCGTTTGTGTTTTTCCTTCCCTGAGCTTTTGACCGTAAGGCTTTTTAAGGCACGGCGGCCGCATTTCAGCCGCCGCGTCTATGGTAGTTAGTCTTTGCTGTTTTCGTTTTCTTCTTTTTGATGCTCATCCATGGCAGGTGAATCCTGAATATGGGTCACTAGCTGCTCTATCCTACAATTAAAATAATTGCATAGCTTATCCAAATTATCTGTCACGGTACTGTGACCTGGATGGTTGATTATCTTGGATAGGGTCATCCGGTTGATCCCTGTTTCCTTGGAAATCTCACCGATAGTGATCCTGCGTTTTTCGGCAAATTCTTTGTCAGCAATGAGCTCCTTCAGGTGAAAGCGAATCATGCCAGCCTCTTTGATAAAATAAATTAGCATTTGATGCTTGCAATGAGCATCACTTGGTGTATATTAACGATCAAGCGATAACAAAAGTTATCAAATGAGCCTTAACATGTACTGAGGATGGTCGCATGAAAAACACATACCTGACAACTGAAGAGCTTTCTGAGCGTATCAAATACGATCCGCGCACAATCCGCCAAAATCTGAAAGACAGCGTGCTTCTGGAAGGCAAGCATTATATCCGTCCCTTCGGTGGACGAAAAATTCTCTATATCTGGGAGGTAATCGAAAAGGACATGCTGGCAATGGCCAGTGACAGCTTGGCTATTCCCATGGCCAACGGAGGAATCTGCCATGGCTAAAGTTCGTACGCGGCATGACACAAAAAAGCTGTTCATCGACTTTATGTACAAAGGGGAACGCTATCGCGAGCAAACAATGCTGTCGGACACCTCAGCTAACCGCAAAAAACTGGAAGTTCTGGTCCAACGCCTTGAAGCAAAAATACTTTTAGGCGAATTTGACTACGCCGAGTTTTTTCCGGGGAGTAAAAACCTTCAAAAGCTTCAAGCCTCCGAAGCTATGGCCGCGAATCAAAACAGCCACAAAACTGAAGATACCCCACTATTTGCTGACTTTGCCGACCAGTGGTTCGATGAAAACAAAATTCAGTGGCGCGGCTCGCATACAAAAAATGTTGATTCGATCCTGAACAGCTCCCTGAAACCGATCTTCAAGGGTAAGCATGTCAGCGAAATTACCAAGCCAGACATCTTGAAGGCCCGCAACAAAATGGCCAAGCGTCCCGGACGTGGGCCTAGCGGCATGATGTCTGCAAAGTCGATCAATAACCACATGAATATCTTGCGCATGCTGATGACCGAAGCATCAGATCGTTACGACTTCACCAATCCTTACCGCAACATCAAACCGCTTCGCTTGCAGCGGGTTCACATTGAGCCGTTCAGCTTGAGCGAGGTGGAAACCATCCTGCACACAGTGCGCGAGGATTACCGCAACTATTACCTGGTCCGCTTCTATACCGGTATGCGTACCGGCGAGATTGATGGCTTGAAGTGGGAGTACGTCGATTTTGAGCGCCGTGAAATTCTGGTGCGTGAGACGTTGATTGCCGGGCAGACCGAATACACCAAAACCGATGGCTCACAGCGTGAAATCCCCATGTTCGGCCCGGTATATGAAGCACTTAAAGAGCAGCATGCTGCGACAGGTCGGCTTAGTAAGTATGTGTTCTGCAACCGTGAGGGTAACCCGCTGGATCACAACAACGTGACCAAAAGGGTTTGGTATCCCTTGCTGCGTGCACTCAACCTGAAACAGCGCAGGCCATATCAGACACGGCATACGGCAGCGACGTTGTTTTTGGCCTCTGGCGAGAACCCCGAGTGGGTGGCCCGCACCCTGGGGCATTCGACAACCGAAATGCTGTTCAAAGTGTATTCACGCTATGTACCCAACCTGAC